>NZ_JBNGHF010000010.1:0-113222 GCF_050611805.1 Methylotuvimicrobium sp. | reverse complement strand
GCACCATTAACGGGGAACGCTATATTGAGTTTCTCGAAGAATTGATTACAAACCGTCAACGTCCTTTAATCCTTTTTGTGGATCACGCCACATTCCACCACTCCAAACCGGTTCGCCAATATGTCAATGAGCATAGGACTCAATTAAGGGTTTATTTCTTGCCCAAACGCGCACCTGAATTCAACCCGGATGAACAAGTTTGGAATGAAATTAAAAATAACCGTTTGGGGAAGCAACCTATAAAAAATAAAGCTGATTTAAAAGAACGGATTATTTTTGCATTGGATTCATTGAAGCACAATGCAGAACGTATTAGCTCCTTTTTCAGACTGGAAGATACTAAATACGCTTCGAATGTAGCTTAATTAATCACGGGCTCTATACGAGTGGCTACCCTGGGTCGCTTATACCAATTTTCAGAGTCTCCGAAATGCCCTTCAGGAGATTTTTCGGCACTATGGTACAGAATCAAAATATCATGTTAATTTTGGATGAGTACTTATCTATAAATACATATAAATTAATTGATCTGTTTTATTTTAATTATCTACAATTAATTGTAGAAGTAAATAATACATATAGTATATAAATAGTTTTTATGGCAAAAAAAATTTTAGATCAAATCGTAATTATATGTGGAATGCCACGGACAGGGACAACTTATTTATATTACGTCTTACAAAAGCATCCTAATATCTTTACCCCTCATCGTAAGGAGTTATCTTTTTTTTGCAGTAATTATGATAAAGGAATTTCTTGGTATGAAAGTTATTTTAAAAATATACAGAACGATCAATTAGGAATTGATATAAGTCCAGTATATTTTTTAGACGCTAATGCAATTGATCGAATAAATAAAGCGAGCCCTAAAATCAAGTTAGTATTGTGTGTCAGAAAACCTTCTGACTGGATTCATTCCTGGTATACCCAGCTTGGCACACGGGAATTAAATATGCCGCCTTTTAATGATTTTATAAGAAAACATTGGTTCAAGCCTACGATCGGTAAAAAGTTTTTAATTAATTTAGATAATAATTTTATCTCTAAAACAATCCAGCAATATATGAATGCTTTTGAGGATAGGATTTTGATATACCATTATGATTTACTAAATAAAGATCCTTTGGCTGTTTTAAAGGCATTGGAAAAATTCTTGAATGTGCCAAGTTATTTCAATATAGATAATATAGAAAATATAAAAATTAATTCCTCAAATAGAAAAAATATGTGGTTAATTTCTTATCTATTGAGCAGAGAGCCTTTAGCTAAAGTATTGGAGTTTTGTGTGCCAGGTAATACGCTCAGAAGAGTAAGGAATTATCTTGATAAGAGCTCAGTCCCTAGCAGTAACAATAATGAAAGAACTATCAGTGAAAATGTAAATATAGCAAAAAAATTCTTTAGTGATGATGATGCTTTTATTGATTCCTTATTTGAAACAAAAAAAGTCCAATTAGGAAGCGGCAAGGCATTCGATTATTAATAATAACAGTTATCAAGAGGTTTTCTATGGCAGACATTGTGGAACAAGCATTTCGAACAGCATTTCAGCTCACTGATGATTTTGAAGTTACCGACGATTTGGTATTTGAAGGTGTACCAGGATGGGATTCCGTGGGGCATATGATGCTTGTGTCGGAACTTGAAAGCCTAATAGGTTCGACGCTGGATATGGATGAAATAATTAGCATGGATTCTGTAAAAGCTATTCGAGAATTAGTCGCTACAAAATCACAGTAACCTAATTATGCATTTGCCTAGTAAAACGCTTATTGAATCGCTATTTAAATTGGGACTGGAGTATCCGAATCATTTGGCGATTATTTCGGAAGGGCGCAAGGTCTTATATGGCGAATTTGTTCAGCGTATTGCTGCAACTCAAATGCGGTTATTGGATAGCGATATAAAGAAAGGTGATCGAATTCTGATCATGGGTTCTAACCATGATAGTTTTGCCGTTGCCTACTTTGCTGTTCATTCCATAGGAGCCGTTGCAGTGCCGGTTAGTTCTAGTCTAAAAAAGGAAGAGCTGGCTTTTATTATTAATGACTCCAAACCAAAATTAGGCTTGACCGAAAATACACAAAATTTAAAGATCAATCAACAAGAATTAGAGACTTTAACTCGTACAGATTCTTCGAAGATTATGTTTAAGATATTTTCGAATCTTAAAGATAATGCCGATATTTTGTATACAACAGGTACAACCTCTAAAAAAGGTGTATTACTAACACATCTAAATATAGCTGCTGCCGCATTGAATATAAGCACATTCATACAAAATCAACAATCAGACTTAGAGATTCTGCCGATCCCCCTCAGTCATTCTTTTGGCTTAGGACGATTGAGAAGTATGGCTGTAGTTGGAAATTCGCTCGTGTTGGAACCCGGTTTAAGAAATCCCGCTTTATTATTGAAACGCATCTTGGATCTCAAAGCCGACGGTCTAGCACTGGTTCCGGCCGGTTTTGAATTGATATTGGGTTTGACTCGAGACAAACTTGCCGATGCAAGAGATCACTTGAAATATATAGAAATAGGTAGTGCTGCGCTACGTGATGAGACTAGACGGAAATTAATGGCCCTGTTACCGAAAACGCGGATTTGCCATCATTATGGTTTGACCGAGGCTTCGCGGGCATGCTTTAGGGAATTACATGCAGATGCGCTTAAACCTATTTCAATTGGTCGTCCGAGTCCCAATGTGCAAATTAATATTATTGACGATCATGGTATTCCTTTGAATGTCGATCAAGTAGGCGAAATCGTCATCAACGGCGCAATGACTATGAAATCGTATTGGAATAGGCCGGATTTGGATTCGAAAAGCTTTTGCGATTATGGTTTACGTACCGGCGACATTGGAAGAATAGATAAGGATGGATATATTTATTTGCATGGAAGGCAAAATGACATTATTAATGTCGGAGGACTCAAGGTATCTCCAAATGAAGTTGAAGATGTTGTAATTGCTAATACTGTCATTACGGATGGTGCTTGCATCGGTATTTCAGACTCTATTACTGGACAGAAAGTTAAACTTTTTTATGTTGCCGATGATGTGCTAGATGACCGCTACTTCATTAACCAACTTCGTGATAAATTGGAAGAATATAAAATTCCAAAATTATTTCAACGAATTAGTTCTATACCCAAAACGGAGTCCGGCAAAATTCTCCGTGAAAAATTGAAAGAAATGTAGGAAGGAAAAATGGACAATAGCTTGATGCTGAGTATGCTGAAGCGCTCTTTAAGTCCCATCGAGGTTGTAAGTGGCATAGATACTTTACGGCGGCTTCAGACATTGCCAATAGGGAAAGCATTGTTAGTGACTGGATCATCGTCGCATACACTTGGGTTTTTTGATCGTGCGATGGATTTGTTACAAAAAGGCGGCAATGTTCCAGAAAGCGTCACACTTGAAGCCGAGGAGCCTACGATTTCTCTTGTACATGTCGTTGCGGACCAAATGCGTTCGGTAAAACCGAAATGGATTATTGCTCTAGGTGGCGGAAGAGTTATGGATGTCACTAAATTGGCTTGGGCAAATTATGAACATGAGGAGCTTGATTTTTCTTGTCCGCCGCCTTTAAAAATCCCACCATTTAAACAAAAAGCTAAATTGATCGCCATTCCGACAACCTCAGGTTCGGGCGCAGAGGCTTCACAAGTAGCTGTATTAAAGAATGAAACAGACGGTTCGATACTCCCTTATGTCTCGCCTGAATGGATTCCTGAAATAGTGATACTCGACCCGAGATTAACTATCGAATTACCGCCGGTATTAACCGCACATACTGGCATGGATGCTTTATCTCATGCGGTGGAATCTTATGTTTCCAGGCTTTCAGGGCGCTATGTGCAGATAAATTCGGCATCTGCATTGCGCTTGATCTTAGAAAGTTTGCCAATTGTTTATTCCAAGCCGGATGATCTGTCGGCAAGAGAAAATATGATGGTCGCATCTTATCTCGCCGGGTTATGTCAGAGTTCGGCATCCACCGGATTAGCTCATGCATTGACACATGCCTCTACGGCTATTATTGGTTCAAGTCATGGCGCAGGAAATGCGTTATTCCTTTTTCCATCTATGTGTCTTAATAAAAAGAAAAATAATATGCCTTTTTTATCGTTGGCTAAAGATTCCGGCTATGATTTGAATGAATTATTTGCTTCGATCCAAGAGTTAATAGCAATTCTATCCCTTCCAAAAAACCTTTCCGATATAAGCAGGGTAGTCATGAATCTTTCGGTGTGTTCAGATATCGCCGAGAAAGCCATGAAGGATGTTTGTATGCGGACAAATCCGCAAAAACTTCATGACAATGACGTAATTTCATTGCTGGAGGCTTTAGCATAATGGAAAAGTTCGATGCTTTAATTACTTGTCATCCTTTTGTCACGCCACAGGATCAAAAAAACCGCATTTTTTTTCCAGCCGTTTTTGAGGCTTTGTCCAGTCACTATGATCGTTGCAATCCATATCGACGCTGGTGTGATAAAAAACGATTCGATCCCAAAAGTGATCATTATAGTCTTACAGATATTCCTTTTTTGCCGGTCAATATCTTCAAACGTTTGGTTTTACAATCGAGCGATGAAGGAAGCATCTTAAAAGTTCTAAAATCCAGTGCGACTACTTCGCAAACACCTAGCCAGGTTTCATTGGATCGTGTTACCCGCGACCGGCAAATGAGAGTGCTTGCGACTTCATTAAAGTATTTAATTGGTGAGCGGCGGCGTCCTTTCATAGTGCTCGATGCGAAACCATCGAGCGAACAAAAAATCTCGGCGGAGCTTTCCGCTAGGATTGCCGGGCTACGTGGTTATCTAATGGCTGCTAGCCGAATTTACTATGTTCTTAAGTATAATGAACATGGCATTCCAGAGTTGGATATTAAGGCATTGATAGAAGCAATCAATGAGCTCAATGTCAATAATGAAAGCTTTTGTTTGCTCGGTTATACCTTTGTTCTGTATCAACACGTCCTTAAAACATTGGCTTCGGCTGGGACAGTTTTTTCATTGCCCGAATCGGCGAGTCTTATACATTTTGGTGGCTGGAAAAAGCTCGAAAATCTGAAAGTCGGTAAATCGAAATTGAATCAAACTGCAACTGAAGTTCTCGGCTTGCAACGAGATAAAATTTACGATATTTACGGGTTTACCGAACAATTAGGTGTCATTTACCCCGACGATCCGGAAGGTATTAAGCGTGCGCCGGTTTATGCCGAGGTTTTGGTTCGCGATCCAGTATCTTTAGAGGTTGTACCGGACGGGAAAATAGGCTTATTAGAGTTTATTTCTCCGCTTCCGCATAGTTATCCAGGAATCGCTGTATTGACTGATGACATGGGGCGCATCCTAACTAGGCAACCTTCCTCGAATGGCTGGTGTGGTACGGGCTTCGAAATCATAGGAAGAGCAAAGAATGCTGAAATAAGAGGATGCGGCGACACGCTTCCGGATCGCGTTTATCAGGGGGCATAACGATGGAGTTCAGAGTTTTATTTGATCACGGCACCCGAAAAATCGAAATCAACAGCAATGTTTCAGACGCACCTAGCGTTAACTCTTTAGAAAGTATTGTCGATCGAGTTCAACGTAGCCAAGAAACTTTAACGGCATTGTCGATTGATGACATCATTGGTCTTTGTGATGCAGTTGCCCAAAGTTGGTCTCGTTCGAATCATCCGCTCGCTCCGTTGATAAGGGAGTTAAGTTTAGGTTTTATACCGCTTTGGATGCGTAGGTCTAATCTCGAGTCGCTTTGTGATTTGTCTTTAAATGGCAATCGTTTTGCCTTGGACCGCTTTATTTCATTGTCGGAACAACATGAGACCCGGTTATTTCGTTGTCAACCGCGCGGTTTGATAGTGCATTGGATAGCCGGAAATGTCCCCGTTTTGGGAATGATTTCATTGATTCAGGGCATTTTGGGTAAAAACGCGACAATTGTTAAAGCCTCGCGTCATGATGCCGGTCTGTTGCCAGCTTTACTGGATTCTTTTAAGGACGTTACTTATATTTCCCGTTCCGGGCAGAAAATAAGTGCTGATATTCTAACGAATAGCGTGGCAGTCATCTATTCAGAAAAGGACGATATTGAGGCCGCACGATATTTATCAACAATTGCTGATGTACGAGTCGCGTGGGGCGGGCGGGAGGCGGTTGAATCGATAATGAACCTCCCGCGACGATTCGGAACGGAAGATATTATTTTTGGCCCCAAGGTTTCTTTTATCGTCGTTGGTATTGAATACCTGTGTAATGAAGCTTCCGCCCGACAGTTGGCCAAAAATATTGTAAAAGATGTTTCGGCGTTCGATCAGCGCGGTTGTAATTCTCCTCATACCGTTTTTGTGGAAAAGGGTGGGCTAATCAAACCAAACGAATTTACCAGAATAGTTGCCGAAGAAATGGATTTTGCATTGGCCAACCGATCGTTACACGAGGTTCAACCCGGAGACACCATGAATATATTGGGTGTACGAGCTGAATATGATATGCGTGGCGATGCTTACTATTCCAATGGTATGGGGTGGACCGTGGTATACAGTGGGGATGATAAGGGTTTGGCGACGCCTTGTTATCTTAGAACTTTATTTGTTAGGCCAGTCAACGATATTTTCGATGTAGTGTCTTTGTGTTCGATCAATACACAAACAGCCGGACTTGCAGTCAAAGATCGGCATATTCGCCTTGCCGATGCCTTGACTCAAAAGGGTATCGAGCGTTGTCCTGTTGTTGGGGGCATGAGTTTATATGCATCACCATGGGATGGCATGTTTCCGGTTTCTCGTATGGTCAGATGGGTCTCGACCACTGTTGATCCGAATCGATAATAACAAAAAACAACAAAAACACATGGCTAAGTTGATTTTTAAGGAATATGACTCGTTATTAGAAATGAGTTTGAATCCATGGGATTCAAACTCATTGAGGCGTTCTTGCTATGAACTCGATATCTCAGGGGGACGCAACTATCCAAAACCAGAATCGGTGCTTGAATTTTTTAAGCAAAGCCAATTGCAAACCGTAACTTGCAGAGTCCCTTCAAATGACTTTGCTCTTCGGTATTACCTGCAATCATTAGGTTTCATCCATGTCGAACTTCAATTGAAATGTCAGCTTAATCTCCTTGGTAATTTAACGCCAAAGGCTAATTTAGGGACATTGAGATTGGCCTTGGATGAAGACTTGGATAGGGTACAAGATATAGCTAGTAAAATTTTTCTCAATTCACGTTTCCAATATATTCCAAATATAGAATCATCATTAATTGGTAAGCGATTTTCTAATTGGGTAGAACAATTACAGAATGAAGGGGCTGAATATTCCTATGTTCTTGAATATAAAGACAATATTGTCGGTTTTTTTTACTCCAAGCCGACGCGTCGCGAAAATGAATTATACGCAGCATTAGGGGGGATTGCTGATGACTGTCGAGGTCCATTTGGAATCTATCTATATCCGGCCGTTATGTCAGCTTATTATGAATCCGGTATTCGAAACGTGATTTCCGCAATTGCCGCAGATAATTTGGGGGCGCTTAATTTGTGGGCAAGATTAGGTACAAAATTCCCTGAAGCTATTGATATTTTTATGTGGAATATAGATCAGAATTCGAAAGCTTAGATCTAAATATACACTAACAAAAAAAATTTCAATCCCACTGATTGAAATTTCAGCGAATTCATTAAAATATAGTTCTCTTCCCGATGTTCCGTTCGTCCTAAGATACATATCCATAAGGAGATTTATTGATTCATCGCCGTTTTGTATTACTCGCACTTAAATTTTTAGTAGCGATAGCGGCCCTAAGCTATGTTATTTACATAGTCGATTGGAATCGTTCGATCAATCTCTTACAACATGCTGATTTGCGTTGGTTGTCCTTGGGTTACAGTCTTTCGCTGGTGTCACTGTTCGTCGCTGCGTTACGATGGACAATTCTGTTGCGAGCCGTAAATCAGATTTTTAATGTGATATCGGCTTATCGGGCCTATTTGACGGGTACTTTTTACAGTTTAGCAATGCCAGGTGTGATAGGCGGTGATGTGGCTAGAGTTTGGCTATGTTATCGAGAAATCGATGCAAGTGTTTCCTTAGTAACGGCAACAGTGCTTCTGGAGAGAGCCTTAGGCGTATTGACTTTATTGATACTGTTGAATGTCGGTATTACGTTTTTTCCTATTGTAAATAGCGGATTGGGTTTAGGAATAGCCCCGTTTTTGGCGGGTGCCGGTTTATTCGGGGTTTTTGTTTTACCCTCCCTGTTGAGACGATTTGCGCGAGATGAAGGTCGTCAGGATGGCTACGGCAACAGTCGTATTATAAAAGCTTTTTCCTTATTAATTAAAGAGTTGGTGCCGATCAAATCGGTTCGAGTAGTCCATTTGCTGGTTGCATTACTCCTTTCGGTTATTTTCCAGTTATTAGACATTGCGGTGACCTATAGTATTGCTCAAGCATTGAGTATTAAGTTGACCGCGTCAATGCTATTAGTAGCTATGCCGATTGTTTATCTGGTTACTGTTTTACCTATTTCCCCGGGAGGATTGGGTGTTCGAGAGGGTGCTTTGGTCTTCGTGCTTGCGCAATTCGGAATATCGGCTGCCGATGCGGCATTGCTGGCGCTGACAGTGTTTGTTAATAGAGCGGCTGTTGGAATATTAGGAGGCTTGCTGCATTTGGCAGGTGGCTCAAGAATAGGCACGTTTAGAAAGAAAGAGATTTAGTAGAATAATTTTTCTTTAAGTTATCCTAATCGTAATTTTGAGAGCGATATAACAATTGTCGACATTGTGAGTCACTATGACCATTCCTTTCAACAAACCTTACATGACCGGACGCGAGCTTTGGTATATCGCCCAAGCCCATACGATGGGCCATCTTTCCGGTGACGGAAGTTTTACCAAAAAATGCCATGCTTGGTTGGAACAGAAAACCGGCACCCAGAAAGCGTTGTTGACGCATTCCTGTACCGCGGCATTGGAAATGGCGGCGATTCTGGCCGATATTCAGCCGGGCGACGAAGTGATCATGCCGTCCTATACTTTCGTCTCGACTGCCAATGCTTTCGTTTTACGCGGAGCGGTTCCGGTTTTCGTCGATATTCGTCCGGACACGCTTAATATCGATGAAACCCTGATCGATGCGGCGATTACGCCACGTACTAAGGCGATCGTTCCGGTGCATTATGCCGGTGTCGGCTGCGAAATGGATGCGATCATGGACATTGCCGAACGACATGGCTTCTTAGTCATCGAGGATGCCGCGCAAGGCATTATGTCGACCTATAAGGGAAGACCGCTTGGTACGATCGGGCATTTGGGCGCATACTCGTTTCACGAAACCAAGAACATCATTTCCGGCGAGGGCGGGGCGCTGTTGGTCAATGATATGCGTTTCGTCGAGCGCGCCGAGATCATCAGAGAAAAAGGCACAAACCGCAGTCAATTCTTTCGAGGCCAGGTCGACAAATACACTTGGGTCGATGCCGGTTCTTCCTATTTGCCGGGCGAGGTCATCGCGGCCTTTTTATGGGCGCAAATGGAGGAGGCGGAAGATATAACACGTAAACGCTTGGCGATATGGGATAGTTATCACGAAGCGCTAGTTGCAATGGAGGCGTCAGGTGATTTGCGCCGCCCGATAATCCCGGCATTATGCCGCCATAATGCCCACATGTACTATGTACTTATGAAATCCTTGGAGCGTCGCATCGAGACAATCTCCCGATTGAAACAACAAGAAATCTATGCGGTGTTTCATTATGTGCCGCTGCACAGTTCGCCGGCTGGTTTACGGTATGGGCGAGCGGTTGGCGATATGCATAATACCAACGAACTGTCAGATCGATTATTGCGTTTGCCGTTATGGATAGGCGTGGAGCCGCAATTGGATCGAGTAGTCAATACGCTATGTTCCTAAATAATATGACAGTCAATCTTAATCAAAATGATTTGAGTTGGAACAAAACGGATGGATTGCAATTATTCGGGTTGTTGCTTTTATGTGCAATTTTGACCGGCATGACATTGAACATCGGCGGGTTCTGGTGGACCGATGAATCGCGCCATGCGATGGATGGCGTGTATCTCTATGACGTAATACGCGATTTGCCACTTGCTAACTTATATCAATACACCGAGGAATATTTCGTTCGATTTCCTGCCTTGGGGTTGACTTGGTACTTGCCTTTTTTCGCCTTTATTGAAAGCATCGTTTTTAACCTTTTCGGTATTTCGGAATTTAGCGCTCGCTTGACGGTTTTGTTGTTTGCGCTTTTGGGCGTCTGGGTTTGGTATCTATTGGCCAGAAATGCGTGGGGGCGTTCGGTTGCGTTTTTATCGTCGCTGATATTAATTACGCACCCGATTTATATGTACTGGGGGCGTTCGGTCATGCTGGAAGTCCCTTTAGTGACGATGATGATTCTTGCTTTTGTGAGCTTCGATGGCTTTTTGAAAAGCCCGACTTTCAAACGCTCTTTTATTGCAGGGATCGCTATTTTTGCAATGGTATTAACCAAACAAACGTCACTTTTTTTATTTCCGGCGCTGTTGGTTTATGCCTCATATCAACAATCATTCAAGACATTATTCAGGAAAGAGGTATTACCGGCTTATTTACTAACCGGTTTGGCATTGGCAGTGGTATACATTCATGCCAGAAAATTCGGTGTCAATGCATTTGGTGGGGATAATCGCGCTTATGACTATCAAGCCTTGTTTTCTGTCGAGCGGTGGACGATGTGCGCGCGGGTGATTTATCAAGCGTATACTTTGCCTGTTTTATTGCTTGCCGCGACCGGGATTTTGACTATCGCGGTTAACAAAAAACGTAATGCCTATGATGCTTTGATTCTTGCTTGGTTAGTATTTTGGTATCTGGCAATTACCATTGTAATCAGCGCTGAAAACAATGTATTACGTTATACGACTTATTTGGCGCCGGTTGTAGCCTTGCTTACATCAAGACCCTTTTTAAATGTTGATCCAAGAAAGCCGATTATGGACTACGTTGCGTATTCAACAGCCGTTTTGGCTGCAATTTGGAACGTAGTCGTTCTGGCGGATAATGACCAACCTTATGTCGACGGTTATCAGAAAGCCGCGCAATTTATACATAATCAAAGCGTTGCGGTACCTGTTTTATTTTGTTGCAAGCACGACGGCAATTTTATTTTCAATTTAAAAACGCTTGATTCTGAAAGAAATCATATCGTTTTACGGGCCGATAAGGTACTAGTATCTATTGCAGTAGTAAAAAGCTTTGGGGTTAAGTCTTATATCGAAAATAAAAGCGATATATTGGCTATTCTAGATCGATACGGTGTCAGTTACATCGTATCCGAAGATCATGATTTAGTCGGCATGGAAGAGTTTGAATTGCTGATTGAAACATTGAAGGGCTATGAATTTGAACTCGTTAAATCATTTGCTGTAGATACTAACGTTGACGAATTCAAAAACACGAATATCCATATTTATCGCTATTTACAACAAAAACCGATCGTCAATGACGAAATTGTAATTCCGATGCCGCATTTAAAAAGAGAAATTAGATTAAAACTTAGCGATAATAGATAAATGATCAAGCGCAAAATATGTAACTATTTAGTCTCCTAGCAATTATCATTCCCACGCTCTGCGTGGGAATGCTTGAGTACCGCTGGAGCGGTACGAGACGTTAGAGCGTCTCGGTCTTCATACCCACGCTGGAGCGTGGGAACGATAGGGGGTGTGAATAATTGCCAAAATATTAGAAAATTGAAAATCACCAAACCCATTCTAAATAAATTTCGTGCCTAAATTCCCCTTATCGTTAGAAAAGCTTGTCTGGCGTCATCGGCGTTTGGTTTCGGTCATTACAGTCGTGGCGATCATACAACTGTTCGAATTGGCCTTACTACAAGTCAAATACGATATCTTTATCGGCGGTTTTTTACAGCCTTATGCTTATCTCACACTGTTCGAAAGGCTTGGCTTTATTCTGTTGACATTATGGTACGACTTCATTCTGTTCGGTTTAATCGGTGTCGCTTGGTTTTATATCGCCGACCGGCTCAATAAATCCGGAATTCTGATTTACTATAGTTTTACCGTGTTGATATTGCTCAGCATGGGGGTTTGGTTAGGGCTTAAATTCAAAGTCCTGTCCTACTTTAACGATACGATCAATTATCAAATCATCGCCAATTTGGGGGGCGGCAGTCTGCGTGACGGTCTGCTTTATGCGGCAAACGAAATCGTATTGTTTGCCGGCACGATGGCCGGGTTGATTGTACTGTTCATCTTAATCGCCCGGTTTTTAAAGAATCATCATTTTATTCGCGACTATCATAAAGAGCTTTCGCAGTCGCATGATTTCAAATGGACTTTGACGATCATGACCTTGATTAGCCCGTTTTTAACCTATGCGGTGTCGGACAGCGACTATTGGCGATACGGACTCTCTAAAAAAACTTCCTACAATCTGATCACGAGCGGATTTGATCAGCTGACCGATTTCGACCGCGACGGTTACGGACTGTTCGGCTATCCGAAAGATACGGCGCCATTCGATAAACGCATCTATCCCGGTGCGTTGGATATTCCCGGCAATCGAATCGACGAAGACGGCATCATGGGCGATGCGCAGTTGGTACCGTTGACGCCCGACCCATTACGCAACATCAAGCCTCGCCCCGGAAAACATATTATCCTGATCGTCCTGGAAACCGCGCGATTCGATTTGCTCGAGCAGTGCATCAACGGGCGTTATGTCGCGCCGGTAATGCGCGAAGTTGCTCGTACCGGAACTTCAGTCGATTATGCCTACAGCCATACCGGCTATACCACGACCTCGCTGATGGCAATATTCAACCGTGAATTGATTCATCACGATAACCGAATCAAACTGCTTGATTTTCTGAAAGATTCCGGCTACGGCATTTCGATTATTTCCGGACAAGACGAATCGTTCGGCGATGTGGCGACCTTTACCGGCATGAATAAAACAAGCAATTATTATTTCGACGCACGAACCGCGATAGACGACCGAGTCTTTCCGAGTAAAGACTCGGGCAGTCTACGACTCAGCGAAGAACGCGTCGTCGAACAATTTCTACAGCGATTTACCGAACTGGATTTCAGCCAACCGCAATTTATTTATTTAAACTTTCAGGCAGCGCATTTTCCGTATTCGCATCCGAACATGCAGAAAATCTTAATCGACGATTTCATTCCACGGTCGGAAATCCGGGCGGAAAATCGCGAAAGAGTCGCCGAAACCTATTGGAACGCAATAGCCAA
The DNA here is from genome assembly GCF_050611805.1 of Methylotuvimicrobium sp. Taxonomy (NCBI): domain Bacteria; kingdom Pseudomonadati; phylum Pseudomonadota; class Gammaproteobacteria; order Methylococcales; family Methylococcaceae; genus Methylotuvimicrobium; species Methylotuvimicrobium sp. The sequence goes on along the minus strand of NZ_JBNGHF010000010.1, from coordinate 99,921 downwards.
TGCGGATTGGGCGGTCGGGCAGGTGGTCGAAATGCTCAAAAGCAATAAACTCTACGACCAAACCACATTGGTTATACTGGGCGATCACGGCGAATCGTTATTTGAAGATGGGTTTCTCGGACACGGTCATGCGATCAGCGACGCGCAAACGCATATACCGCTGGTGTTCAACGATCCTAATATAGAAGTACCAGAAGCGATAGGGCAGATCGATGTCGTTGAAATGGCGATTCGCTCGGCATTTGGACTGCCGAACCAATGGCTCGATGAAGATAAAACGGTCTTTCAATTGGTTGGTAATTTAAAACTGCCGGCACTAATCGGGCATGTCAAATACGGCGGAGACCGGATTGTGTTCGATTTTCGAACTAAACAAGCATTCTTGAGCGATCTAAAGCAATGGAAGCCTTATCAAGACTGGCTGAAAGATCCTCAGCAAAAAGAGCGCATGACGGCTATCATTCGCGAATGGGAGAATTTAAAGTGGCATGAGTTTGAATATCGGCAACGGACGAAATTTCCGAGTGTGCAATCATTCATACATCAACATTAAAATATGAATAATTTATCTGAAAAAATAACTAAAACCCTGAAGCACTATAAAAACATTAGTGCAATAAAATTTCGGAGCCTCATTTACCCCGTTCTCGGCATACAGTTAAAGCAACCGATATTCGTTATCGGTTGTAGTAGGGCAGGGACCACCTTGGTCTATAAAACCTTTTCCGAATCGAAATATTTAGGCAGTTTGCAAAAAGAAACTCACGATTTCTGGGTGCAATTGCATCCATTATCGGAACGAAATTGTGATTCGCACGAAATTGAGCCTGAATCGGCAAGCGATAAAGACCGTGGAATCGTAACGCGTTTTTTCTACACGCAAACCGGCAAGCGGCGTATTGTCGATAAAAACAATCAAAACGGACTCTCGGTGCCTTATCTATACCGATTATTTTCCGATGCGCATTTCGTGTATATCAAGCGGAATCCCGGAGATAATATCGATTCGTTAATCAAAGGTTGGAATAAAGCCGATGAGTTTGGGACTTGGGCAGATGAATTGCCTGAAGATATTGCCATTGATAACGGCAAATACAAACGCTGGTGTTTTTTTCTAGCCGAAGGTTGGCGACAATTGACCCGATCGACTATCGAAGAAGTTTGCGCGTTTCAATACAAAGCGATGAACAAAGCGATTCTTTCCGCCAAAAAGACGATTCCGGTCGAACAGTGGCATGAAGTCAGCTACGAAGCATTGATTGCCGACCCGGTCGAAGAGTTTAAGCGGCTTTTTGACGGTTGTTCGGTGCCTTTCGATCAAGCCATGCAAAACCATTGTCGTTCGGTTTTAAACAAGCCATACAATACATTTTCCGAAATTGGCGTCGAGAAGTGGAAAAAGAGCGCTAATCGAGACAGGATAGAGCGGGTGTTGCACATGGTTTGCGATCGAAATCAAAATTTGTTGGATTAGGTTTCGGAAAATAAATGCTAAGCGAATTGCAAATTTCAACACTTATATCTTGGCGGCATAAACCCTTTTTCTACGCGTTGATTCGATCATATGGCAAAAGGAGATAAGTTTCTCTGGCGTTTGCTTGAAGATTCTTTAGTCTCCATTTCTTCTAGTGCAAATTTTTTGATTAATACTGAAATAAATACTAAATGATAAATCAAATCCCAATAAGACAGTCCTAAAAATGCGGTGCCGACCATGTAGCAGATGATTGAAGCACGAACCATAAAACAATAATTCGTGACCCATTCCATGCCTTCTATATTGCGGGTTTTTCTAGGTAGCAAAGTTAAACTAATAACGCTTCCTAAAATCAACGATAGCCAGAGTGCGAAAGCGATGAAACCATGTTCGGAGAACATTTCGACATAAGAACTGTGCCAATCGCGCATCGTTACATGCATCCAACCCTCGAAGCCTGTACCGGTAAAGGGATGTTCCAAGGTATGGTTCCAACCATCTCGCCATGCTTCCAAACGCCCCATGGCCGATCCATCTTCCTCATAAGTTTCAAGTGTTTGCATTCGGCCAAACCATTCTTGCGGTAGGTAATCCTTAATAAAAAATGCGCCAATCAACACCATCGGAATCGCCAAAAACTTTCTTTTGCTGTGCCAAATCAACATGAGTGTTAACATGGTCATCGTTATCAATGCGCCTCTAGACCAGGATGATAAAGATGCGGCGTAAATGATGGGAATAGCGAAGAGAACGCCTTTTTTTATCCAAGTATTCAGGGATTCTTTCTGCCATATCAAAAGTAATGGGATCGAGATCAGCATTGCAACTGCAAAGGCATTATTCTCTTCAAATTGTGTTGCAGGCGGGCCATAAACGCGATGCCCAAATCCGGATAGTATTGCAAAAATCCCGCCTTTCAATGCGACGATCCCGATCGAGAGACCAATCGTAACAATCAAATAATACAGTTTTTCTCGTGTATTTATTAATACCAATGTAAAAAAGAATGGAATATAAATTTTAGTTACAAACCAGAAGCGTTGCCAAGCTACGTCAGGAAAATAGGCTTGTGTTGTCGTAAACAGAAAATAAATCCATAAAAGCACAAAAAAAATAATTCTCCATTCTTTCGGAATAGGTTGTTTGTCTTTTGCCGTAAAGGTTCTAAATGCAACGACCAAGAATAAAATATAGTAGACGGGAAGTGTTCGCACAAAACCCCAAGCATAAGCATGCGGGTTTAGATAACTAAAGACGGCAAGCGAGAGAACGCCCCACCAGGGTTTCTTAATGGCGGCACCAATGCAACAAATTAGAAATATAAGTACGACGATATCGCGCATGATGAATTTTTAGAGAGGCTTGGATTGTCTATAGCCCATGATTTGCCCGAGTATGCCTGCCAAACGGGTCAAATAAAATCGAGATTTAATCATGTTGAAGCTAAATAAAACTCCGGCCGAATATCTTAAAATTTTAAGCCAAAGATATAAAGGAAAATTGGTTTTTTCAGGATATTTCGTCAAGGTAATCGACCGATTTCTCTGGAAGCTTTTTTTGATGAGAAAACCGATTTTAAAGTGTTCAAGATTTACATAATGATACTGGATGATATCGGGTATATAGCGAAGCATTTCATTCGAACGTAGCGCGCGAATAACAAAATCGCTATCTTCGCTTCCCATCAGGTTATGGCCTTTAGGGCCAAGGGCTACAGAAAAGTTGCCTACTTTATCAAATACCTTACGGGTAATGATTAAATTGCCGCCGCCAGGAATCGAGTTTTTTTCGGATAGCAGTAAGTCGTTATTTCCCAAATCAAAATAAGGCACCGGATAAGGTGTGATTTTAAATTGGCCTGTTTCATGAGCCCAAGTGGGCTCTTTTCCTGTCCAGTCGGGGATTATTTTTCCGCAAAAAAGCTTTGTGCCGGGGTATTTCTCAATAGCTGCAATGACAGATTGAAAATAATTAGCGTCGACACGGTGATCGTCATCAATAAAACAAACCCACCCGTCTCGTATTATCTCCAGTGCTTTGTTAAGCGCATTGGATTTACCTGGAGCCAGTTCTTCGATAAATTCGAGAGGTAGTGGCTTGTTTAAATGTCGATTCCGCTGATAATCGGTTAATTTATTGAGCGTATCGTCACGACAAGCATTGGGAATTACGAGAATGGATAGATCGACTTGATCGGGAATTCGGGCATTGTTTATTGAGTCGATGGTTTTTAGCAGCAGTTCGCTTCGATTATGCGTACAGATAACAACAGAAAGCTTCATCTTTTTTTCTTTAAAAATCGGCGGCAATAGGCGTGGCAAGCTTTAATGTGCAACTCGTTTATAAACCAGTCTATCGAATTAACTTGAGGAGTTTTATTGACGAGCGAATAACCGCACGCGGAAAGCGTTTCGCCGGCGAGCGCTTCAAAGATGCGGATTTGTCTCGGACTCATTTGTTCCCGCCACTTCCCCTGGTTGGATTTTTGCAGCGGTTGAGTCAACAATTGCGTTTTGCCGGAGCCGTTCGATTTTTTGAACTCGATGACGCGCTCGTTGAATTCTATGTTCAAAAAACGACAAAGCGAGTCGACGGTTTGTTCAGGTTCGTTCAACAAGCTTTCAAAATACACTTCATGGTAAATGTTCGGATATTTTGCACCGAAGGCTTTGCCGGCGTTAACGTATTTGTTCCAGGTGTAAGCAGCATGATAAGTGTTAAAAATTTCAAGATCCCATTTCCGTTCCAGCATCGATAATGCACAATCGCGACCGTCTCGAATGATGTGAACGAATTGTGCGTTCGGAAACATTTCGAGCAGGGTTTCCATATGCAGAATGTAGTAGGGTGTCTTATCGCCCCAGCGGCGCTTCCCTTCGGATTCGGCATTTGCTTCGAATATGCCGTCGATGACTTCCGGGACGCTTGTCAACTGACGTGTATGAAAGCGTTTCGCCAATGTTTCCGCGTTAAAGCGGATGCCGTGGACGTCCTCATCGAAAAAAATTTTACGCGAATCATAAATCGCTTCGAGTAAACGAGTTAGCGCTCCAAGGTCGCTCAAGTCGCCAAATTCGGTGCGGCGTTGGTAAAACGGAATAAAGAAATGCGACTCGGCAGTTGGTAATGACAGATCCGGATGGGATTTTAGCATGTATTGCAGCAGCGTCGTGCCCGACCGGGCTGCTCCGACGATGAAAATAGGTCCGTTAACCATGAGCGTCGTTCGATTGGGATTGATACAAACCGGACATCGAGCCTATATGATAAGCCAAATTCATTGCTTCCCGCATGTAGGCGTTAGGTCGGGTGAAATAGAGTCGCAAAACAAGTAGTAATTTTGCCAGTAATTGTTTGTACATATAACGGGGAATTCCGGCTATCTTTTTGCCCGAGGGGCGTTTTTCGTACAACCCGGCTTTTTTTCCTGCGACAAAATGTAGTTTTAAAAAATAGCGGCGGTTGATTTTTTCGTCGGGTATCAAATGCCGAATTGCCATGTTAGGTTCGTAGCGTAAGCGTAAGCCGTGCTCGATGAAATGTCGAAACATGATGCCGTCGGAACCGCCGCCGACGCCTTTTCCTTTCCGGTTGTAACGGGTATCAAAGCGTAATCCTTTATGAAAAATACGCGTATTATAGGCGATGTTACCGCTCCATATCGGCGTCGAGCGGTCTTTGATGTCAAATGCTTGGTCGCTGTGGTCTATTTCGCCGTAAAAAGGTAGCAAATCGTCGCTTAGCCAAGTGGGGCGGTCGGGTAAGTAAATCGAAATTTTACCGCCAACGCAATCAATTTGGTCATCTATGAGCGTATCGACGGCCGCCTGCAGCCAGCCGGTAAAGGGCAGTTCGTCCGCATCGATAAAAGCTAGGTAACGGTTCGACAAACTTTCTTCGATTGCCCGGTTACGGGCGAATGGAATGCCTTGCTCCGGTTCGTTGACGTAGCGGATCGGAATTGAGCTCGATGCCGCGTATTGGTCGATTAAGGCGTAAGTGCCGTCAGTGCTATTGTTGTCGACGATTAAAATTTCAAATGGAATCGAGCAATTTTGCCTAACCAATTCATTTAAAAGATCCGGCAGATAGTGCGCTGCATTATAGCTGCATACGGCAACCATGATTTTGTCTGAACGGGTCATGATCGGAGCTTTAATAAAATGGATTGATAGGCGTTAAACGGCAGAAGAGTTGGTAGTAGATATTTTAAATCTTTCGGTTTGAAATACCTCTTAAATAAAAGTTTTCGAAACAACGTATGCGCGGTTTGCAGATCGTTTCTCCAGTAACTGACATAAGCGCGATGTAATAATTCGCCGTCGGTAATTTCGCTGATTTTTCGGCTCCCTAGAAATTCGGCGATTTCCGGATGCGCACGTAGAAACTTTAGTTGGATTTTCCAATGATTCACTGCAATTCGTAAACGGTTTTTGGTAATTTGTTCACCATCGTGATGATGATAGTAAGACAATACTTCCGGGACCAAGACGACTTTGTTGAAAGAGGCGATTCTAAGCCACAAATCGTAATCCATGCACGATGTCCATTGTTCATCGAAACCTTCTGCTTTATCGATAACTGATTTGCGGGTCAACGCGCCGTGAATCGGCCAACGGCAACCGCGCAACAGCGTTTCGATCTTGTCCGGCTTTTCGTAGTCGGGCGGTATGAAAGGCTTGCAATGATTAGGTTCTAAACCCATGTTTTGCCAGCCGCAGTAAGCAATCGATGCATCTTTATTGTTTTGTAAGGCTCGATGAAGTTTGGCTAGGCAGTCGGGATGCCAGCTGTCGTCCGAATCGAGAAAGGCGATAAATTGCCCTGTAGCTTCTTTGATGCCGTGGTTTCTAGCTGGCCCCGGCCCCTTATTCGGTTGATCGATGACTCGCAATCCTGAATACCTGTCGGCAAGCTTTTGCAGTATCGATAACGAATCGTCGGTCGAACCGTCGTTGACGACGATCAATTCGAAATCCTTAAAGGTTTGCCGGTAAACGCTGTCAATGCTTGTTTCTATGCATTTTTCGGCATTGTAGCAAGGCATGATGATCGAGATTTGCGGGGTTTGAGTCATAGTTTTGGGGGGCTTGTCAATTAGCGGTCCAATTATGGTCTATAAAAGCCAATTTGTCAGGCCGGGGATTGCTTTTGAATCATTGTTTGTTGGTAAGTTTTGTTTTAAGACGTTGCAGATAATAGGTAGCCAGTTTTGTCAAACTTACGTCGTTGACTGCAAAGCTCAGTTTGCGGGCTAAAATGCTTGATGTATCGCCTGAAAAAACAGTCACGCGTCGAATCAGCAACGGATCATCTTCTTTTTTGAACCAGCCGGAGCGGGTGCTGCAAGCCCATTTATAACCTGCTGCGCGTACTGCTTTGAGCGTATCTTCGTTATATCTGCCGAAAGGATAGGCAAATCCAGTAACCGGTTTTTGAAGTAAATCTTCTAATAGTTGTTTGGATCGAGTGAGCTCTTCTAATTGTTGTTTAAAAGACAATTGAGATAAATCGGGATGAGAACACGTATGCGAACCGATTTCCATACCGGCATCCGACATTTCTCGTATTTGGTCGGCAGAGAGCATTTTCGTTTGTTCGGAAGGAGAACCCATCCATTGTGCATATTTGCTAATACAATCCGTTGTGATAAACCAGGTCGCTTTCATCCCGTTTTCAATTAACGGTAGAAACGCATTTTCGAAATTGTCGGCGTAGCCGTCGTCGAAAGTTAGAACGATAGTCTTTGAGGGCGAATTTTGAAATTGCATCAGTTTGCCCACATTGGCTAAATGCCAGCCGTTTGTTTTTAAATAAGTTAAATGGTGTTTAAATAAAGAGGCTCGTAACGAATAGTCTGTTATAGGGGGGGCTGTGGGCGTTCCATGATACATAAGAACGATAGGTTTGAGCGTCGAAGTCATCTGTCCAATGCAATTTATGGTTTTTGGTTTATGAAATCAAATGCATTCTAACATTCATCTGGACCTTTTTATCCTTCGATGACTTTAGTCTGAAATAAACAATGGGTTCGAATTGCTTATTCTGACTGATAAGACGTTTTCTAATAGAAGAGGTATCTGCCATCATTTTTTTGATTTCTTCGATGATTTTCGGGTTTCGTTCAATGTAAGCTTCGAGTTGTTCTCGATCCAATTCGAATTTACTTTCAATTGTTTGAGGGCTTAGCAGAATACCAAAGTTCGGATATTTATTTTTAACAGTCTCATCTTTATTAAGCAATTTACTCAAAATGATGTCGCCTGTCTCTTTCTTGTAGTGGCTCGACTCCCAGTACCACCGCATTTCTGTCTTTTTGTCACCTAATACCGGAAACGTCTCTGTCGTGATTTGATTGAATCCCGAAAAATCCCACAAAGAATAAGAAGGGGTATTCGATTCGATCAGTTGCGTCATTGTGAGTTTCCAATCTTCATAAACGCCCCAGAGGCCGATCGTATGCATCAATATTAATTTCCTGGCGTGCTCGGGAGATATGAACAGGCGAAGATCGATATGGTTCGTTTTGCAAAATACCAGGATTTGTTTGAAATGTTCGTAGGTAGGTGACTTGCGATTATTATTGTGGGTCGTGAAAAATACGAACCCATCAAGAGCTTTTAAAGTATAGCTTTCATTGTTGATCGTTGCCTTACGATGTCCACCCTTTTTTTGTATCGCATTCCAATGATGACTGTCGTCTTTAAAACCGTTAGGCATATAGTGTGAAACGGGAGTTGCATTTTGTTTCGTTAGAGTCGATACCGATGCTGACAAACCGTCGATACTCAAAAACGAATTTACGATATCCTTATGCCAACCTCGGTTATTGGGTGCAATGCGGGTTTCGTCGAAATCCGGTTCATTCAGTTTATTGATATTGAACATGAAAAAGTCGAGTCCAATAACAACTTGTTTTAGCGGGTTTACTGCATGAGCATGCTGTATATAGCGCAATATTTCATAGATATTTGCGCTGCTTAAAGCAAGATTGTATGAGACTGAATCGGCCTTCATCAAGGCTGGGTGATCGGGATCCAGGCCTAACTCGGCCCTGGACGAACCGATAATCAAAACCTCCGGTTTTCGGAGGCGCACCTGGTGGGCCTTGATCATTCTGACATGTTTGTGATATTCCGGTTTCAATCGATTGAAACCTTCTATTTTCGGACTGCCAAATAGCTCGAAGGGATCGACCAATGCATTGATTACCGCGGTTAGCGTCAGTAGAAAAATTATCGTAAACGATAATTTTTTTAAATAACTTTGAAATGTATTCATGAGCCGGCCGATTAGAATTGGAAGTACAGAAATTCGCTAATACTGCCGAGATGCAGAATCGAGAGGACGGCCATGATGCCGAGCAGGGCGCTCCAAAAAGCGTTGGGTCGCCATGCCAGTTTATTTGCCAAAACACCTTGGACTTGCGATTTGTAATCGATCGCCGGCTCGAAATTTTTCATTAGTTGTTGCGTCGTGGGCCAAACAGTCAGAATCCACAGCCAGAAAAGCAACAGGCCGAGCTTGACGTAATGTTCGGACGCCAAATATCCGCTGTCGAACCGGAACCCGATTTCGACCATGAACTGTTCCAACGGTCCGATGCGACCGTGAAGATTACTCGGTAGATTGATCATCGCATTTAACATAGACAACGCGCCATCGAATGTCGTGGCTCTGAAGAATACCCAGCCGATCACGACGGCTAACAGTGTGACAGTGTGTGCGATACATCTCGACCACCATCGGTTGATTTCAACAGGAACGAGGCGCTGCCAAACATGATTGATGATCAAATAAACGCCGTGCAAACCTCCCCAGACCACGAAATTCCATCCAGCTCCGTGCCATAAACCGCCCAACAGCATTGTAGCGAGCAAATTGAGATGGCGTCTGAGTTCGCCTTTTCTGTTTCCGCCCAGCGCGATATAAAGATAATCGCGCAAGAAACGAGATAAGGTCATGTGCCAGCGGCGCCAAAACTCGATGATATTGCAGGCTTGATATGGCGCATTGAAATTGAGTGGCAGCCGGATGCCGAAAAGTCTGGCTAAGCCGATCGCCATGTCGGAATAACCCGAAAAGTCGAAATAAAGCTGTAGGGTGTAAGAAATTGCGCCTTCCCAAGCTTGAAAGCAGTTGAGCGGTCCTCCGCTGTCGGCGATCTGGAATACAGGAGAAGCATAGCCAGCAAAAGTATCGGCGATAACGACTTTTTTGAACAATCCGATGACGAAGATTGTGATTCCGACAGCTAGGTTTGCGAACTGAGGACGATAGGTTTCAGGTTTGGCGAATTGGGGTAGCATTTCCCGGTGATGAACGATCGGACCCGCTATCAACTGTGGAAAAAAAACGACGAATAGTGAGTAATGCAGAAAGTTATACTCTCGAGTTTCTCCGCGGTAGGCATCAACCAAATAGGCGATTTGCTGAAAGGTGAAAAAAGAAATGGCCAATGGCAGAATGATATTGTCGACATGCCAGTTTTGCGATGTCATCGCATTGATCGAATCGACCAGGAAGTTCGTATATTTAAAATAACCCAACAAGGATAAATTAATGCCGACGCCTATCCATAAGGCTAATTTCTTTTTATTTGAATATTTATGCGTTTGTCTTGAAAGTGCGACTCCGCAAGCGTAGTTGAACAATAATGAAAACAGTAGCAAGCCGAGATAGGCCGGATTCCACCACGCATAAAAAAAAAGGGATACGCCGACCAGCCAACTCAATGCAATGCGATGGTGTCCTATATTACCGATATAGAAAAATACCAATAACGATACCGGCAAGAATAAAAAAATGAATTCGTATGAATTGAATAGCATTGAGTTTGACTTACGCTGAAATCATTCAGGCTGATATAAGAAATTGTCCCCTTAGTTGCCTATTAGACTTCAAGGTCATAATTTAATTTTAGGCCTCCGGTTGCATAGCCTGGATGCTTATCAGAAATAGGACGAATTTTGAAATCATTTTTAAAAAACAAAGATGTTGTTTCGGCATGTGCGTTAAGTGGTCCTAGTCCGGAAAAATCAATTTCGAAGAAACCTGCGTCTCTTAATAATTTGCAAGTTTTAGGTAGCCAGTCGGCATTGTCGACAATTAATAAACCACCGGGATTGAGATGTGAGAGCGCTTTTTCCACACATTTTTTTCGTGTACCGGCTTTACTGAAGCCATCTACAATGATGATGTCAAACATGTCTAATTTATCGATAACTTCGATATATCTTTCAATTTGTTCTTGATCGATGACGTCATTGTCGACTTCGGATAGTATGAGTTGACAATTATCCGGCTTATTTTTTAATACCGTTTCATACCATAATTTAGAGTTTTCAATGCTAGTAACCGTTTTGCAGCGTGCGGCCCACCATTTGGTTGAATTACCGCTACCATATTCCAGTACATCGCAATTATTAAAGTCCCATAAGCGAAGTTGCTCTATGGCAGGGTAAGTGTACCAAGGGATTGGTTCGCCATTAGCATTGACACACTGGTTTTCTTTTAAGGAGCGCAGATACCCATATTCTCTTTTAAACAATCGCCAGGCAAGCAAGTTTTTATGTAGTTCCTCGGGCGTTGATTCATCCAGAAAAATACTGAAACGATGCAATAACAACATCTTTTTTGATACGTCGAAAATATTGACTATATATCGAATAAAATTTTTTATCATGGTTGTATAGATAATTAATTGCTTAAATTATAGGCTGAAAGCACGTAGTAAAACATTAAGTTAGCTTGTATTTTATGGTCTAATGCGAATTTTTTTCTTCCAACGATTTTGTTCCGTTTTTAGCGAAGGAATAGGTAAAAAAAGAAACAGTAGGCCATAGGTGAGGCCACCAACGGTTGACATGGAAAAAATATAGGCCAAATTATTTTGTTCCAGGGGATAGTAGGTTTTGAATAATTCAAATGAAGTTAAGATTATAATAAGACAAAAACTTAAAAATAAAGCAGGGGAGGTTGATCTTATAAATTCGGTAAAAGTGACATTAAGGCGTTTACATGCAAAAAAAACAACAGAAATATAAAGAAAGAAAAAAGACGGAAGCATACCCCAGGCAATGAAGTTTATGTTTTTTTGTTGAATGCCGAACCAACACCCCGCTATGGTCATTAATAAAGTGAAAATTTGAATCTTAATTTCAGTACCGAGCAAGTCTTGAGCTGCCATCACCGCACCGGAGGGATTGCCAAAACAACTCAATATTCGTGCGAGGCAAAAAATTTGTAACGGTGTGGCAGCTAAGCGCCATTTTTCGCCATATAGAGTGGTTATAAAAGGATCTGCCAGCCAAATCAGGCCGATGTAAAATGGAAAAGTATAAACGCACACTAATGTAATTGTTCTTAAATAGATATATTTGCTTTTATCTAAGTTGTCTTGTGTAGAGGATAGGGCTCGAAATACTGTTTGATATGCCGAACCGGCAATTAATTTAACAGGATATACGCTTAAACTATAACCTTTGTTGAATAAGCCGACCGCTTGTGTGTCTATAAGTTTGCCGATTAAGAAATTAGGCGTTTGCTCGCGTAGGTATGAAATAATATCATTTATCGAAAACCTAATTCCGTAACCTCCAACCTGTTTAGCAATTTCGAAATCATAGCGAATACGTGGTAAAAATCGGGCAAAAATTAGTAAAACAGGGATAGAAATTATCAGTCCAAACAAGCCGCCTAATACCAAACTCCAAACACCAAAATCATATATAGCGAGTGTTATGCTGCAAGCTCCGCTAAGTAATCCACTAAATAACCCAATAATAGTCGTGGTTTTAAAATTCATGGCTCTGCGTAACTTTGCCCCTGCTACATTGTTGAACGGGCGAAATAAAAATGTAAGAGCGGATACTCTTAATAAATCTTCGTAGATAGGGTTGTCGAACCATTTGGCAAAATAAGGTGATATCGAAAAAAAGAATAGATAAATAAGTAAGCAAATAATGAATTGCAGCGTAAAAACGACGTGAAAATGAATTTCTTCGATATCTTTTCTTTGAACAAGGGCTTGCCCCATTCCGCCGCCGGCAATGAAACCTGCAGCACCAGTAAATACTTGCACGGTGACCAATGTCCCAAAATCGGAAGGCAAGAGAAGTCGGGCCAGTATCACACCGAAAGCAAATTCATAGACTCGGCCAATTAATGATCCGGTAAATACCCATGTGGTTCCTTTTCGGATGCTTTGTCCAATATTCATTTGCTACTTGATTAGTTTCTTGTGTATTTTTTTGAGTGCTTTTGAGGAAGGTTTTTTAATAAGTCCTCGTTCTATAATATCGATTGCCTTTGTTTCATTTCCTTGTTTTGCATAAATTTTACTTAGAGAAATATAAGGTCTCGAAAACTTTGGATTAGCTTTAATAGCGTTAATAAACTGAATTTCCGCTTTGCCATATTCCTCGATTTTCATAAAAGTATCGCCGGCCTCATAATAAATCAAAGGCCTCAGAGGAAAATTTGAGCTAGTATGTTCCAGTGTGTAACTATGGTCTGTAAGTCTTTCATAGCATTTGTAGCGTTTTTGTTTCTGAATAATGGCGAAACATCTCTTTTTAGCAATAAGATTAGAACAAAAGTGATTCATCCATGTGAAATTAGACTGGCCTAGGATTTTTGACCATTTTTTTTTCAAGTTAGCGTCATTACCCATTCTTGCTTGGCAGAATGGTGGCAGGCTAGCCAGTTCGACTTTTGTTATATCTGCCTTAACTGTGTTGAAAGCTAATGAATAAAAAAGATAACCAGCAAACAAAAGATAGGGACAGGGAATTTTCATATTTTTTGGTAATTTATTTTTTAATGAAGATAATATAATTATATTATTTATTCTTGGTATAGTATTTGTTAATTAATGTTTTTAATTTTATTAAAAATCATGGACAATTTCTCATTAATTACTATGGTACTAAAATATTGCTCTATTATTTTCCTACCATTATTTCCCATCTCGAAAGCAACTTCTGGATTTTCATATAAATGAATCAGGTGCATTAAAAACTCTTCATTTGCTTCAGCGCCGAAACCAACTGGTCCCATGTTGAGTACCTCTTTATTCATTCCAACAGGGGATACAATAACGGGAACACAGCATGCCATGTATTGAAGCATTTTAAAAGCACACTTGCCACGTGTCCATGCTGTATCGGGAAGAGGCATTAAGCCGACATCCATTTTTAGTAATGCACTTGCCTCGGTTTTTTCAGACCATTCAACAAATTTGATTTTATCAGAAGCAATGTGTTTAAAGCAGGGAGGGCTTTCAGCAATAATTAACAATTTTGAATTATACTGAGATAAAAAATTATTTAATTCTTTTTCAATATTATAAAGATATACGTAATTTCCTGCGCTTCCTGTCCAACCTATAATAAAAGGATATTTTTCCCGATCGGTGTTAGTCCATTCTTTTGCTTTGTATTTCACTATATCGATTGCGGTTGGAATAATCTCAATATTTTGATTATATTGCTTCATCCATTCTGCAATATATGTATTGCCGGCTGTGATGAACGTCGATTCTTTCGCAATTCTTGAAATCGTTTTTACGCCGTGAGGTTTTGCTTGCCAAATAGCATCATCTACATCGAAAACAATAGGCTTATGTAAAAATCGTTCTAAAGTGTAGCGGCCAGGTAACAGTTCTCTACCAAGCCATGTTAAATCATGGCTCCAACTTTTTATAACTCCAGAAATACGCGCTTGTTTTTTTAATTGTTGCCAACTGAATTCCATAAATGGATAAATATTTCTGGGAATGCTATCTGTTATTATCGATGGTAATCCTGCATTTTTATCTAGCCAGGGATAATATTCATTTACCTCAATGCCTTTTTGTGAAAATAATTTAATATGCTGTCTAATCCGGAAACGTGTAGAAGGCGTGTTTTTTCCGGATGTAATTGCAGCTATTTTCATAAAGTTACTTTATTTTTATTAATTCTGAGATGATTTTTTACGTGCAATAATTAATAAAGAAGGGGTCGGTCTATTAGGATAAGGTGTATAGGAAAACTCTACATCGATATTATGAGGTGCTAACAGCTCAACAAATCTTTGTTTATCATATGCACTTTTGTGAAACATTCCTTCGTGTTCTTGAGGACCATATATCATTTTTATTATATATTCATACTTCCAATATCTTCTAGCCAAAAACCATTTTAATAGAACACGATGTATATTGGGGCAAGTTATGATTAAATAGCCACCAATTTTAAGTACACGTGCCCATTCTTTTATCCCAATCAAAGCCTCTTTAAATGAAAGGTGTTCAATCATATGGTGGTGTTCGATTAAATCCACGGATTCTGATTCGAAATTTTCTAGATTAGTAGCGCAGATTTTCATATCTGCTTTTTCAGCAAAAAGATCGCAGTTAATCAAGCCTGGAATTCGATTATTTCCACATCCCAGGTGAAGCCCGACTGGAGAATTGTCCCGGATAGATTTAATAACACTATCTATATCTTTCTGAACGTTTATTTTTTTTCTAAAAATAATATTGGGATAACGCGGCGAAGATATCATAGCTAATTCTCATTTATTTTTGTTATCACTAAGCATGCTTTGAATAACATTACGTGCAAATCGTGGGTAGTTCATTTTATAAAATCTATTTTCACCAACAAAGTGGATGAATGTACCATTCTTAGCGCTATTTGCATTATTTTGGGTATAAACAAAATAATCCTCAATAGGTAATGGATTTGCATTATTGCCGCACAGTATCAGTCCATGAATCGTTTGTTCTGATCCCCATTTAAATATTCTATCGGCAAATCTGTTATGCAAATTCGTTAATAGTGCTTTTAATTCGACTAAATTTACGTCTTTTGCATTATAGCCGATAAAACCGGCACAAAATCCTTGTTCTATTTTGTAATTTCTAGATAAAGCTGCATTAATCTCGTCTAACTGTTCCATGATCAATGTCTGTATATGCGGAGAGCTTGGTTTTGCCGTGTTGGTGTTATCTTTGACTATTTTCATATTTCCCCTGGGCGCTAAATGATACCAAGAGTCTCCGCCATTTTTAACCCATTCTATTATTGAATCCGGTCTTTTAAGAAATAATGTATCGGTATCCAAAAGCATGATTCTCTCACTCTTGCTGCGGAATGCCGGATCGAATAACTTTAAGTAGCTGGTATAGCTACTTCTTACCTTTGATAAAAATGGATCGTTAATATTTTCATTAAAATATCGATCCGCTTCACTTTTTTTTAAGATGATAACGTTTTTTATATGTTCTTTTATGATGTCGATGTCTTTTGAGGTTAACGATCCGTCGTCATGAACGTAAACAGCAACGTCTGAGTAAAATCTTAAAAACGATTTGATAGCTAAAAGAAATGCGTTGAGGTAACGATGAGGAACGATGGTATGGATACTAGTTTGTGCATCTGGATTAGTTTCTATGGAGGGAGTTTTTTGTATTGAATGAAAAAACAAAAAGTCTCCATATGTGCTTAGAAAAGGATCAATGCCGCTAAATCGCCACGGTATCAGGTTTTTAAATTTCATCGATTCACCAAATTGTTATTTCTTTATATTCTGTCAGAAGCCCACTACGCTCCGGCGTAGTCCTGACCGTGCCGCACTCGCCTAAAACGCTTTGTCAGTTATGCTTGAGTTTAGTCAAAATTCGAAATGCGTTCCGTTATTTTCTCTATATACGACAGGTTCAAATCTTTTTTCATTCGTCATTTCAGCGATGCCTGACGCAGTGTCGAGTTAAATATCAGGTTGTACTTTGGAAACAACCTGCCTGAGTTTTCCGGACGATTCAGTTAGGATCGATTCTGTTTGACTAATGTGGGTTTTGCATCGATTGCCGAAACGCGCTTTGAATTTTTCTGTAATCTCGCTGACTGACGCGGTATGCCAATCCTCATTGGTCACTAATAAGACTTCGAATTCATTGATGTCATGTTGAATGATTTTAAATTGTTCCACGCCTTCGGTCTCTCTCAGTATGTAAATTGCGGCCAGCGCATGGACGATCGAGCCGTCTTCGTGTACGAGAAAATCGGTGCTGCGACCATGAATTTGTTCAACGACATGTAGTCCCCGTCCGTCTTTGTCGGTTTCGTTCGATAATGATGCCATATCGCCGGTTCGATAGCGAATGAAGGGTTGCGCCTCGGAGCATAAGCCGGTGATAACAACTTCACCGGTTTCGCCGAGTTTTACCGGATGGCCTTGTGCATCGAGCACTTCGACAATATTGCTTTCACTCATTTGCAGCATTTGTTGATGTGCGTTTTCGTGTGCGATAAAGCCGGCGTCGCGGCTGCCGTATTCGTTGGCGACCGGTACTTTGAATGTTTCAGCTATGATTTCTCGTTGTTCAGGGTAGAGCGGTTCGCCGGTCGTGCAGACGACTTTGAGGTGGGGCAGTTGGATCGTTTTTCCGGTTTGTCGGGCGTGTTTGCAGAGTAAGGTCAGACTGCTGGCGTAGCCATACATACAGCGTGGTTGAAATTTTTCGATCGCTTTCAGGTAGTCTGTCATTTTTTCCGGCGACATTTGAAAGGCGTTGAGAAGGAGTTGGTTCAGCAAACGGTCGCGTATCGTTTTGATGCGGTCGGTTTTATTGAGTTCTACCGGGGCACCCCATAAGTAGACTTCCGGTTCGCCGACATTGAAGCCGAACCAGCGTCTTGCGCGTATCCGGCTGGCCATGTCGGCGGCTTGGCGTTGTCTTCCATAGTAAAAAATCAGCGGTTGTCCGCTTGAGCCGCCGGTGGTGTAGCGATAGGCGCCGCCGGGTACTCCGTGCCATACCATTTCATGACCGTGTTGTTGGGCGTCGATGCGGGTCATTGTTGGGATCTTTCTTAGATCATCGAGTGTTAATTCGTTTAGATTGATACCCGATGCTTCAATGCGGTTGGCATGCCAAGGAGAATGTTCATTGGCGATTTTCAGCAGCGTTCGTAGTTTCTTGAGTTGTAATGTTTCGATTTCTTCTCGGGAAAGCCATTGGGTTTTTTCCAGTTCTTTTAGATAGGAAAAAGTCGGTCGGTTCAAGAGTTTTTCTTGAAGGGGGTATACGATATTCCGGGAAATGAAAGGATGCATTGTTAGTATTATTAGAAAAATGTGGCGGTCTGGTTTAAAGGTAGCATAAAGAAATCAGTGACCAAGAGAGTTTTAAAAGTAAGTATTCTGATCTTCTTTGCTGTTTTCCAAACTCCGGTTTGGGAAGCTCTTCACGTAAGCTCTTGATTACCGGTTACGAGAAGCTGGAGCTTCTCGTACTGCATTCCCAAGCCAAGAGCTTGGGAACGAGCGACAATAAACCCTATCTCATTCAGTGACGACTTGTGCCAATCGTTCCCGTAGTTTATCGAGGTTATCTATTTCCCATAATTGGTCTGCCAGTGTTTCGAGTTGTGTATTTTGCAATTGTTGGATGCGTTTTTGAATGTCGTTCGGTATTGGTCCGAATCGTCGTTTGAGTAGTCGGAGAATAATAGTAGATTCTCCTTCTAGTTTGCCCTCAGCCTTGCCTTCTAGCTTTCCTTCTAGTTTGCCTTCTAGTTTGCCTTCAAGCTTTCCTTCTGAATAAACATCCTGATAAAAGCGGGTTTGTTTTAGTTCGATATCGTTATAACCTAGCATTGCTTGTATCTCCTCGCGGCTCAATCGCGGTAGTTTATAGACCATGATGGTTTCGACCCATTCCAGCCAATACGCCGCTTTTTGTCGATCATTTTGGATTTTAATACGACTGAGTAAATTTTGCGCTGTATTTATTGCTTGCGGTTCTTCGACAATAATCAGTCGAATCAATTGCAGACCGATTTTATCTTCGGGCGGGTCGGTAAAATCCTCTAAGTAGATTCTTTTAATCCGGTCGCCGTTCAATAAATCGGAATAATGTAAGGTTCCGTCAGTTTCGGTTTTACGCGAGGGGTAGATGACTACTGCTAACCAAGGATGTATAGGTTGATTTTGATGAAGATAGAAAAATATTTCGCAGAAGAAACGGCTATAAAATTGGGGGTCGGGTTGAAATTGTACTTCTACGAAAATGACCGGTAAATCATATTGATTGGTAGGCGGTATCATGACGCCGTCCAGTCGAAACGCGGTTTGTTTGATTTCTTCGGAGCGAAAGCTGTAGTCCGGTTCGTTGCGGAAGTCCAGTCCGGCGAGTTCCAGTAGCAATTCTGGTGCGTTTTGGAAAAGCCGGTAAAAGAGACTGTCGGTTTTCATTGATCGAGGCTAGTTCAATAGCTTGTCGTAGACCGCTTGCACTTTTTCGGCATGCGTTTCGACGTCAAAGGTTTTCAAGGCATGTTGACGGGCGTTTTTTCCTAGCGCTGTTCGCAACTCACTGTCCTTGTAATATCTTTCAATTTGTTCGGCGAGTGATGCGGCATCTTTCGGCGTGAATAGCAGGCCGGTTTTGTCATGTTCCATCATTTCCGCGGCGCCGCCGTGATTAGGGCCTATTAACGGTCTGCCCATTGCCAATGCTTCGATGACGACCGTTCCGAGGGGTTCGGGGCTGGTCGAGGCCGATACGATGACGTCGAGGCCGTTGTAGACGGGTTCCATTTTTGCGACATGGCCGGTAAATACGACGATGTCGCCGAGTTGTTCATCAATGACTCGTTGCCGGAGCGCGGCTTCATAAGCTTGGCATTCATCCGGAGTGCCGCCGATGATAAGCATTTTTAAATGGGGTATTTTTTCTTTTAATAGTTTGGCGGCATCGAGAAACATTTCTTGGCCTTTCCACGGGATTAACAGGCCGATTAGGCCGACGGCAAAATCGTTTGCAGTAATGTCATGGTCTTTTCTGAATACGTTGCCGTCGGCTTCGATGTCCAGTTTTTCCAATTCTATGCCATCGTAGATGACGTCGATTTGGTCTTCGGGAAATTGTAGTTTTTCCCGCACGCTTTTGGCGACCCATTGCGATACCGATATCAACCGGTCGGGAAGGCTGTAGGCCCATTCCATCAATCGAGAGCCTTTTTGATCGCCGCGAACGTGGCAGACGGTGGGTATGTTTAGGATTTTGCCGACGAGTAGGGCAGCTCGGTTACAAAGAGGTTCGTTGTTGGCATGAATTAAATCGGCTTTAAAGTTTTTCGCGGTCCACAGCAATCGAACGAAAAAAGGCAGGAAGTTCGCGGTATCGTCCGTTCTGGCGAGTATTTGATTGATGACGAAGCGTAAACCGGGGATTTTATCGGGCCATGTTGCGGGGTCTAAGTTTCGATGCGCGCCGACGATGTCGATATGTCTATCGGGTATGTGTTTCCATTCCGCTTCTTGGGCGATTTCTTTGTAGTGCGGGCCGGTTCTGCCGGTGACGACCATCGGAATATATCGTTGACGATCGAGATTTCGAACCAGATGACGAAGACAAATGATCGCGCCGCCGTAGCCGATGCCGTTTTCTACGTAAAGAATGCGTTTTGGGGGCGGGGTTTGCATGTTTTACTCACCATTCGGTCGTTGTTTTACGGTTTGTTTATTGTAGTCGAAATTAACCGATGGTGTTTTGTGTGTTAGAGGTGATGTTTCTTTAACTTTGGTTTGGTAAGTCTTTACGTTAGTTCTTGCTTACCGGTTTCTAGAAGCCCTCTGTGTCAGGAGAGTCATTTTAACAAATCACGGGTTTAATTAATGGCGGCGTTATCGCATTCGTATCTGCGCACAGACAAAGCGATGGGTTTCCGCTTCGCTGCTACCCATCTTATGCTGGGATTTGCTCCCATAGCGGATAGAGCTGTTACCAAATTTTCGGTGAAAATTTTCCGTCGTTGCGGATCAAGACGGTGTTGCCGCTTTGGGAGAGTACGTATAAGCCTTTGCGGTATGCGTAACGGGCAACATCGTTGGGTATGACCATTGCGGCAACCGCGCCCATGAGTTCGACATCTCGATATTTTGGCAACAAGCGTTTCAATTTTTCCAGTCGGTTCAAATGTTCGTTGACGTCGTCGATTGACATTTGGCTTTTGCATTCCACGGCAATCGCGGTTTGTTCGTTGACGACCAGTAAATCGATTTCGGCCGATTCGCCGTTTCGTTCGGCATAGATGTTCGGATGAACTTCATGTACGTCGATGTTTCGCTCGCGAAATAAGTCCACGAGTGCCGGACGGACCATTTCTTGTACGAAGTCGCCCAATCGGTTGCCCAGATCGCCGATGCTTTTGCTGACTTCTTTAACTAGGCGTTCGGTGTCTTTGAATTTTTGATCGGTTTCTTTGAATTGCTTATCGGTTTCTTGAAATTTGCGGTCTGTTTCTTCGAAGCTGCGTGCCACTTCGCGAAACATTTCCCAAACTTCGTTTCGGGTTACGGTGGTCATTGCGGCTCTCCTGATACTTTTGACATAAGCATTTTATCAATGATCTAATGCAATGATTATAATTGTTTTTTAGATATGGCGGGAATTACTGAGGTTGTGAGTATTCAGTTCCACGACCATTCTCGCTCCCATGCTCTGCGTGGGAATGTCTGAGTACCGCTCCAGCGGTACGAGACGCGAGAGCGTCTCGGGCTGCATTCCCACGCTGGAGCGTGGGAACGATAGGGGGGGTGTGAATAATTACCTGAGGTTAGTCATGGCGTTAAACGTTGCAATTAAACAGGGCATTAGTGAAGAAGACTATTTGCTGGGTGAGCTGTCTTCGGAAATCAAGCATGAGTTGATCGATGGTGTTGCTTATGCGATGGCGGGTGCCAGTAAGGATCATGAGCGTATCGCCGGTAATATTTTTGTTCTTCTGCATGTTCATTTGCAAAATCATTCGTGCGAACCTTTTGCGAGCGACGTGAAAGTCAAGGTTAATGAAGATTTCTTTTATCCCGATGTCATGGTGGTTTGTGAAGATCGTTCCGAGAATCCTTATTACACCGATTCTCCGACGGTTTTAGTCGAAGTGTTGTCGTCATCGACGCGCCGCATGGATCAAACGATAAAGCGCATGGCTTACCAATCGATTCCAAGTTTACAAGAGTTGGTATTGATCGAGCAGGATTTTGTCGATGTTGAAGTTTGCAGACGCAGCAAAAATTGGTTGTCACGGCATTATTTTTTAGGCGATGAATTTGTACTCGAATCCATAGGGTTGACTTTGTCGGTTGCCGATATCTATCGGCGTGTTCAGAATCCCGATATGCTTGCTTATTTGCAGCAACAAGAGCTTTCATGAAGCCTTCCCAAAGCACGCTGGGATGTTCACGCTCTTTCCCAAGCTCCAGCTTGGGAAAGACACACCGGAAGCTCCAGCTTCCTGAGACCGACACAACCTCCGCATATTCACTGGCTCGCTAGTTCAATCTTCCTTGATTGTCGGGAAGCTAGAGCTTCCTGAACAGGTTACCCAAGCTGGAGCTTGGGTAACAGCATATTTTAGTTTTTGCGGCTACGACTGGACCTCGCTCGGACACTTGGCTTCGGCAAGCTGAAGTATCATGCTAATCAGGACTGATTTTTAGGTTGATTGGTTTGGTCGGTCATAGATTTTTTATTTTGCGCAACATCTTGACTATTCCTGCTGGCATTAAGCAGGCTAGCCAGTAGAGCAGGGCGCGTTTATTCGGCTTTTCTTTGAGGCTGGCCGAAAATGCTTGCCGGGCCGTAATCAAATCGTACTCGCTAAAATGCCAGTAGCCTAAGTCGGCATAGGCATTGGCGACGAGCCTGTTGGGGTCGATATTTTGTAATGACAGTTCTTTTGCGGCGTAATTTCTGATCGAGGTCATGACTTTGACTAGATCGCTCAGCAGCGCTGCAGTCAATTGCGTGGCGTTGTTACCGTGTTGCCGGCGTAACATCAGCACTTCGGGTATACATGTAATCGGGTGTTTCGCGGCGATTTTTGCCCATAGTTCTAAATCTTCGCCGAAACGAATGGTTTGATTGAATAAGCCGGCTTCTAAGAGGGCTGATTTGTTGACCAGCACGGTACCGGTGGGAATGAAGTTTTTGGTGACGAGTTCGGCTAGTGCGTTTGGGATTGCTCGGTCTTGGATTGCTTGAAATTTATTTAACAGGTGGTGTTTATCCAAGACCGATTCAGTAATCAATTGACCGCTTTTGTCGATCTCGGCCATGTCGCCGGCTATCAACACGAGCTCCGGGATTTTTCGCAATAGTTTAAGTTGTTTGTCGATTTTATCAGACGTCCATTGGTCGTCGGCATCGAGAAAAGCGATCCATTCGCTGTTTGCGGCCTTGATGCCTGTGTTTCTGGCCGCCGAAGGGCCTTGATTGGGCTGTTTGACATAAGTGATCGGGCCGGGCAGAGCTTCGACGATTTGTTGTGTGTTGTCGGTCGAACCGTCGTCTACGATTATGATTTCAGTGATGGGTCGAGTTTGTTTTAGGATGCTATGGACCGCATCGGCAATAAATTCGGCACTGTTATAGGCAGGAATGACGACGCTGATGTTCATGATTTAATGGTTTTTTTTAAGGTATATTGGCAAATTAGCCAGCCGGGCACTATTAAACCGCTTATTTTACCGATCATGGCAAGTTTCGGGTGTCGATAATAAAGCCGGTATAAAAACGGGCTGAGTTTGGCTGGGCCTTTGATTCGCTCGATCGGTGGCAGCGTTTTTTGATTGAAGCGATTGACTACAGGGCTGTTTGGCGAAATAAGAGCTTCGGCCAATTCCGCCGAGGATAGAAAGCGCGTTCCGCTTAAGTTTTGCGTCAGTTTATTCAATAGAATCTTCAGTCCCGCGAGCGAAAATTCGAATTCGTTTTCAGTGCGCGTGAAGTTGTAGCGATGGGTCGAAATCGTAACGGGTAAAGCTTGTCTGTAGGCTTGTAGTGCTTCTTGATAGGCGCTGTCCGGCGTGTTTTTACCGTCGACCGGTTCGAACATGACGTTTCTGACTAAATAAACTTGTCCGAAGGCATTGATATCGCCGGTTCTAATTAATTGCTTGTCTTGAATATAGCGTCCGTCGTGTGCTCTTTTGGGACAGCGGTAGCCGGCTGTTTGAATCGCTTTTATCGAATGGCGGCTCCATTCGGCTTCGATGTCTTCGTTCCAGAGATAACAAGGGGCAACGGTCGTTAAAGTGGGCTGGCCGAACAAGCGTTGAAAGGTTTCGGTGGCCGTTTCGATGATTTTACGTGCTTTTTTCGCGTCGACCGGTTGTGTCGGTAAGTTGCTGCCATCGACATAATGCCCTTGCAAAGGCGAGTCGAGCGTTTCCCAGTCCCACCAGTGAGAATCGGCTTGTGCATTTGCCGTGCGCGGGTCGTTATTTCGGCAGAGTTTAACGAAGGCTTCGCCGTTTAGATGTTCCAATCCGTGTAATTGCGGGACGAAAACGTCGTTTTCGATGCCTTTTAGCATCGTTCTATAAATGCCGGGGAAATCGCGGTCGAGTATTTTTCTCGGATATTCGCCGTCGGATGCTTTATCTAGCGCAGCGGTATCGGGTACGGCCAGCACGACATCTGCGGTCAATAGGGCGTTGCGTCCGGCGCTGTCTTTTTGTTCGGTTAAGGCTTTCAACAGGGCCTCAAGGCGGTCGGCATGAAAATCGCCGCCCGGCCCCCAGTCGTCGCTTTCGATTAATATCGGCGTATCGGCGAAATAAGGTTCTTGCCAGGTTTTTAAGAATAGGTCGCGCTTCCAAACAAAAAGGATTATGGTGAGTAAAATCCATATTGTCAGTAGTGCGGTGATAATGATTAGCATGGTTTGTTTGTAATTTTACTGGAAAAGGGTTTGGTGTTCTTTCACTCTATAGATGAGGGTTATTGGCAAAACGGGTTTGCAACCATAAGCGCCAATCTCTGGCGGAATCCAGTGCCAAGGAATGGCAATGCCTAATTTCACCACCGCCTCTTAGGCAGGACGGGGCTTGTAGCTCCGTCCTGCAGAGGTATTTGTTTTTTATTCATTTGTATCGCGAAGCTAGAGTTTCACGTATCGGTTTCCCAAGCTAGAGCTTGGGAAACAGCAAAGGCGCCTGGCTTCGAAATCGCGATCAGGGGATCGCTCCCACAAAGGGTTACAGCGATGGTGGGAGCGACGCCTTCGTCGTCCCTCAACTAACGTTAGGTGAGGGAAAGCCGCTAACGCTCAAATACCTACAGTTTATTCAAAACATTCCGCTTCATTTAGCGCTTTTCCTTCTTTGTCCTTGTCGGAAAGGACCGGGTTGATGTTTGCCGGCCATTGTATGCCGATGGTCGGATCGTTCCAAGCGATGCAGCGTTCGAGTTCCGGTGCGTAGTAGTCGGTGGTTTTGTATAGAAAATCGGCCGTTTCGCTGAGAACGACAAAGCCGTGTGCAAAGCCTTGGGGAATCCACATTTGCCGATGGTTCTCTTCGTTGAGTTCGGCGCCGACCCATTGACCGAAAGTCGAGGAACCTTTTCGGACATCGACCGCTACGTCGAATACGGCGCCGCTTACGACTCGAACGAGTTTGCCCTGTGCTTTTGGCGCAAGTTGATAGTGTAGGCCGCGCAGGACTCCTTTGGAGCTGCGGCTGTGATTGTCTTGAACGAATTGTTGATTGAGCCCGGAGGCTTGCCGGAAGGACTCCTGGTTATAACTTTCCAGAAAGAAGCCGCGAGCGTCGCCGAACACTTTAGGTTCTATAAGAATAACGTCGGGGATTGCGAGCGGTGTGACTTTCATCAAAAAACCTTTTCGTTGTTAAGAATCCGTAATAGATATTGCCCATATCCGTTTTTTGAGAGAGGCTGAGCTAATCGTTCGAGTTGGGTATTGTCGATCCATTTTTGCCGGTAGGCGATTTCTTCAGGACAGGCGACTTTTAATCCTTGGCGGTGTTCTATGGTGGCAATAAATTGACCGGCATCGAGCAGCGAATCGTGAGTGCCGGTGTCTAACCAAGCGTAGCCGCGTCCCATGATTTCGACATTGAGTTTTTTTTCGTTTAAATAGAGCCGATTTAAATCGGTTATTTCCAGTTCGCCGCGAGGAGACGGTTTAAGGTTTTTAGCGAGTTCGACGACATCGTTATCGTAAAAATAAAGGCCAGTCACGGCATAATTGGATTTGGGTTGTTTAGGTTTTTCTTCCAGCGATAACGCTTTGCCGTTATTGTCGAATTCTGCGACGCCATAGCGTTCGGGGTCCTGCACATGGTATGCGAATACCGTGGCGCCTTCGGTGCGCTTCATTGCATTACCGAGCAATTGATGAAGGTCATGACCGTAAAAAATGTTGTCGCCTAGCACCAATGCCACTAAGTCGTTGCCGATAAATGATTGACCGATGATGAAGGCTTGGGCGAGTCCGTCGGGCGAGGCTTGTACGGCATATTGCAGGTTTAATCCCCATTGTTCTCCGGTGCCGAGCAGTTGTTCGAAACGCGGCGTGTCTTGGGGGGTAGATATGATCAAGATGTCGCGTATTCCAGCCAGCATCAACGTGCTGAGCGGATAATAAATCATCGGTTTATCGAAAACCGGCAGTAATTGTTTGCTAATCGCAAGTGTTGCCGGGTGCAGTCGGGTGCCTGAACCGCCCGCCAGTATGATCCCTTTTCGAGTTGGAGGCGGTTTTTGAGTGGTAAGTGAGCTTGCGGTCATGGTTTGCTCCAGTTTTTGTTCATAACGTTTTAATCTCGAATGCATAATTCTCTGATTACTCGGTCAACATATAACCGCCAATCCGGAAAATGTAACGCCAGGGAATTGGCGAGTGCGTCGGTCTTCAAGCGCGAGTTTTTCGGACGCTGGGCAGGAAGCGGATAGGCTTCGGTTGGAATCGGCTGTATGTTTTCAGGTTTAAGCTTAAGTTGCATTCCGTTTTCGTAGGCTCGTTGAACGGCGTAACAGGCCAATCCGTGCCAGGTAGTTTCGCCGCCGGATGTCAAGTGATATATGCCTCCGGCTAGTTGATTGCGGCGAAAGCCGATAATGGCATGAGCGGTAACATCGGCAATGAGTTCGGCGCAAGTGGGCGCGCCGAATTGATCGGCCACGATATTAATATTTTCGCGTTCTTGGGCGAGCCTCAGGATGGTTTTAATAAAATTATTGCCTTGCGCGGAAAATACCCAGCTGGTTCGGAAAATCAGTGTATTGCATCGGGTATTTAAAATGGCTTCTTCGCCCGCGCGTTTCGATTTCCCGTAAACGCTTTGCGGGTTGGTTGCATCGGTTTCGAGATAGGCTTCATTTTTTACGCCGTCGAATACATAATCGGTCGAGTAGTGCACGAGTAAGGTGCCGTGGGTTTTTGCGTATTGTGCCAAGACATCGACCGCCTCGGCATTGATTGCGTATGCGGCTTTCTCGTTTGTTTCGGCTTTGTCGACAGCGGTGTAAGCGGCGGCATTGACGATAATTTCCGGTTTGCGTTCTTTAAGTAAATCGAGTAATGCGTCAGGGTTTTGCAGATCTGCTTCGTCGCGGCCGAATGCGGCAACTTCGCCGAGAGGCAGGAGCGTTCGTTGAAGTTCCCGTCCGACTTGTCCGTTTTTACCTAATAATAGTAAGTTCATGAGAGTTTTGTTTGAATTTGTGGTGCAAGTAACTCGTTGCTAAAAAAGATAGTGTATATTGACGCAATTTTCGGGCTAAACTTAATCATACATTCCAAACTCAGGGATGGCCGTGTCGAGTTTGAATAACAACAAAAAATGAAAATACTGCACATACTTGATCATTCGATTCCACTGCATAGCGGTTACACTTTTAGAACCCGTGCTATTTTAGAACAACAAAAGAAACTTGGTTGGCAAACATTTCATGTAACTTCGGCAAAGCATAAAGTTACCGAGCAAGCGGTTGAAGAAGTCGACGGGTTACTATTTTACCGGTCGCCGATGCCGCAATGTTTTTGGGCCGATTGGCCGATTGTGAACCAATGGGCGATTGTAAAATCGCTCGGTAAACGCTTGGATGAAATCATTCCAGAAATCAACCCCGATATTCTGCACGCGCATTCCCCCGCGTTGAACGGATTGGCTGCTCTGAAAGCGGCACGAAAACACAAGATTCCATTGGTCTATGAATGCCGAGCGTTTTGGGAAGACGCTGCTGTCGATCACGGATCGACGACCGAAGGAAGTTTGCGTTATCGCGTGACTCACTTTCTGGAAACCCATGTGTTTAAAAATGCCGATGCCGTGACGACGATCTGCGAAGGTTTGCGAAACGACATTATCGGCCGGGGCGTTGCCGATAGCAAAATTACCGTAATTCCGAATGCGGTCGATATCGATAAATTCAGTTACGACGTCGAGCCTGATCTGCCATTGCGCGAACAACTGGGGTTGGTGGATAAGGTGGTATTGGGATTTATCGGTTCGTTCTATGCCTATGAAGGCATTCCTCTTTTGCTCGATGCCTTGCCCTCGATTCTGAAGGAAATTCCGGATGTTCGTTTATTGTTGGTCGGCGGCGGTCCTCAGGATGACGCGATCAAGCAAAAGGCCCGCGATTTGGGTTTGCAAGACAAGGTCGTTTTTACCGGGCGAGTGCCGCATGATCGAGTGCAAGACTATTACAATCAGGTCGATATTTTCGTTTATCCGCGCCTGTCGATGCGTTTGACCGATTTGGTTACGCCGCTCAAACCGTTGGAGGCGATGGCGCAAGGGCGATTGGTCATAGCGTCCGATGTCGGCGGGCATAAGGAATTGATCGACGATGAAAAGACCGGTTATTTATTTGCAGCGGGAAATGCCGAAAGTCTCGCGCAAACGGTTCTGCGCTTGTTGAATAATCGTTCCCAATGGGATGCGATTCGCGCGAACGGGCGCCGTTTCGTCGAGGAAAAACGGAATTGGGCCTATAGCGTAAGCCGTTATCAAAATGTCTATCAACGCTTGCTCCAAAAATGATTGTTCATGACCGATAAAACTCCTCGCCTCGTCGTTTTTTGTTCTTTGTTTCCCAGTTCCGCGCAACCGAATTCGGGTGTATTCATTCGTGAGCGCATGTTTCGGGTCGGTCAGCAATTGCCGATTGTCGTCGTTTCGCCGGTTGCCTGGTTTCCGTTGCAAAGCCTGATCCGTTTGGTGAAGCCCGGTTTTCGTCCTCAGCCGCCGAAATTCGAATTACAACAGGGTGTTGAGGTTTATTATCCTCGTTTTTTGTCGATTCCGGGGTTTTTAAAGCAGTGGGACGGTTTTATGATGGCTTTGGGTGCATTGCCGACCATGGTCCGATTGAAGCGGAAACACCGATTTAATTTGATCGATGCGCATTTCGCCTATCCGGACGGTTATGCCGCGACCTGGCTCGGTAAACGGTTCAAGGTGCCGGTGACGATTACGTTAAGAGGGACTGAAGTCAGTTTGTCGAAGTTTCCGGCACGCAAACTTCGGATTGTTTCGGCCTTGCAGAGGGCCACGAAAATATTTTCGGTGGCCGATTCGCTCAAGCGTCACGTCGTTGCGTTGGGCATCGATTCGAACAAAATACAAGTCGTCGGTAACGGCGTCGATGCCGATAAGTTTCAACCGGTCGATCGCGCCGAAGCCAGGCGGGATTTGAATTTGCCTGAAGGTGCGCCAGTATTAATATCGGTAGGCGGATTGGTCGATCGCAAAGGTTATCATCGCGTTATCGAAGTATTGCCGTTATTGCTCAAAGCATTTCCCGACTTGATGTATTTGATCGTCGGCGGGGCTTGCGCCGAGGGTAATAATCGAAAGCAATTGGAACAACAAGTTGCCGACTTGAATTTGCAAAACCATGTCCGCTTTTTAGGGCCGTTGCCTTCGGAACAATTAAAATCGCCGTTGTCGGCATCAGATATATTTGTATTGTCAACAGCCAATGAAGGATGGGCCAATGTTTTTTTGGAGGCGATGGCTTGCGGTTTGCCGGTGATAACCACTGATGTCGGCGGCAATAGTGAAGTCGTCAATGATGCGTCATTAGGTGCGATCGTGCCGTTCGGCGATTCATCGGCATTACAACTTGCTTTATCGGATGCATTGAATAAACAGTGGGACAGGCAGGCGATCAGGCATTATGCCGAGCAGAACGCGTGGCATCATCGTGTCGATACTTTGGTTGCCGAATTTAAGCGAATATGCCTATCGTAGATCAAAATTCGGCGCCGGGGTGCCCGTCAAAGGACGCCGTGAATACGTCCATGTAGGCTCTATGTCAGCATCCATGCTGGCAAAGCCTTTGCCGAACACCCCGGCGCCTCCTTAAACACTGCAGAAACTTGAAGTGCGAAAGGTATAATAGAAAAACAAAAATCGATTAAAGGGTGAAAAATGGGATTTATTGCTGGCTGGTATGGTACCGGTATCGATCGAAATCAAGCGCATGAGCTTGCCGAATCGCTGAAAAGTTGCGCGCCCGAGTCGACTAAAAAAACGATCGGCATACGCATAGCCGAATCGTTTGCTTTAGTCTCCGATGATAAACGGTCGCTTAAACAGCGGGATTGCCTGCTTGCGCTTACCGGGCACGGTTTCGGGCCGCTAGAAGCGATTGTCGAAAACTATAAAACTAAAGGTGCCGATTTTATCAAGGATATGCAGGGCGCATTTACCTTGATGTTGTTAGATGAATACGAGAAACGCTTGTTGTTGGCGACAGACCGCCTAGGGCAAAACAATCTCTATTATGCGCAAACGCCGAACGGAATCGTGTTCGGTTCGACGGCCGATAGTGTCATCGCGCACCCTGAAGTCAGTTCGGAGATTTCCCGCCAATCGATTTACGATTATGTCTATTTTCATCATTGTCCGAGCCCGCATACGATTTATCGGCAAGTCCAAAAGTTGGAAGGCGGGCAATTATTGACTTATCAAGATGGAAAAATCGCTCTGCAGTATTACTGGATGCCGGTTTTTTCCGAACAAGGGGCTTATTCGCTCGAGCAATCCGGGCAAGCGTTACGAAATGAAATCTTAGAAGCTGTCCGGCAGTCGGCTGCCGATTCGAATGTGACCGGCGCTTTTTTGAGCGGGGGGCTGGACAGTTCGAGCGTTGCCGGTGCGTTGTCGAAAGTGTATCCGGAGCAAGCCAAAACTTTTACGATGGGTTTTCCGGTTGAAGGCTACGATGAGATCGAGTATGCGCGTATTGCCGTTGAGCGTTTCAAAACCCAGCCGCATGAATATTATGTGACGCCGGACGATACTGTGGCCGCCGTGCCGAAGATTGCCGCATATTACGATGAGCCGTTCGGCAATTCGTCGGCGTTGGCGGCTTATTATTGCGCCAAATTGGCTAAGGACAACGGCATTCAGGTAATGCTGGCCGGCGACGGCGGCGATGAGTTGTACGCGGGCAATGAACGCTATGCGAAACAATTGTTGTTTAATCGCTATTATCGAATACCCGGTTTTGCTAGGACTTTGTTGAGAGCCGGTTTGTACAATACGCCCGATGTGCTGCTGAAAAATAAAATTCTTTTTAAAGCCAAACGCTATGTCGAGCAGGCCGAAGTTCCGTTGCCGGACCGTTTGCAAGACTATAACTTCATGAACCGGCATCCGGCTCAGGAGATATTTACCGGCGATTTTTTGACAGGTATCGATATCGACCGGCCAATTCAGAGTCTGCGAGATTGTTATCACCGACCGGAAAATGCTTCGGCTTTAAACCGTATGCTGTACATGGATTGGAAAACGACCTTGCATGATAACGATTTGGTCAAGGTCAATCGAATGTGCGAGATGATCGGTGTCGAAGTGCGATACCCCTTACTGAGCAACGCGATTGTCGATTTGTCTTGCCGGATACCGTCTTCGGAAAAGTTGAAAGGTCAGCAATTGCGTTGGTTTTATAAGCAAGCGATGCGCGATTTTTTGCCCGAAGCCATTATTAACAAGTCTAAGCATGGTTTCGGTTTGCCGTTCGGGATTTGGCTGCAGGACCATCAACCGTTGAAAGAGCTGGCATACGATAGTATCGGCGCCTTGAAAAAGCGCGATTATTTTCGCGCCGATTTTCTAGATCATGCCGTTAAGATGCATCAGAGTATCCACGCGGCCTATTACGGCGAATTGATTTGGATCTTGATGATGCTGGAGCTTTGGTTTCAGGCGAAAAATCATCATTAAGCCGTAACGACGCGGTTTCGCTGTTTCCCAAGCTCCAGCTTGGGAAACCGGTCACGGAAGCTCTAGCTTCCCGAAAAAAACGGAGCGCAAATATGCCAAGAAGCAGTTATCGAGTGCTAACTAACCCTTGCCCGCATTTCCTGACAGCAACGATAAACCACTGGCTACCATTGTTCACAAATCCAAAACTAGTCGATATCGTGCTTGACTCCTGGCGCTATCTCCAGAGCAATGACAATTTTCAACTATACGGTTATGTCATCCTTGAAAATCACTTACATCTGATTGCCGCATCCGAAAATTTAAGCCGTGATATCCAGCGATTTAAATCATACACGGCAAAACAACTCATTGCCTATCTTGAACAGCATCGTTCAAATAATTGGAATTACTGGCATTGTTTAAACGGGTACACAAGTATGATAGCGACTATCAGGTTTGGGAAGAAGGCAGCCATCCGCAAATAATAGAGTCAGAGGTAGTCATGCGTCAAAAGCTGGAATATATTCATCAAAACCCTGTTAAACGAGGCTATGTGGATAAGCCGGAGCACTGGCGTTATTCCAGTGCACGAAATTATTTAGGGCAAGAAGGGATGATTGAAGTGGTTCGGCAATGGTGAGGATCTCTGGAAGCTAGAGCTTCCGGAGTGTGTTTCCCAAGCTGGAGCTTGGGAAACAGCTTGTTGATGATGCTGGAGCTCTGGTTTCAGGCGAAAAATCATCATTAAGCCGTAACGACGCGGTTCCTGCCGGTTTGTTTGGCTCGGTACATGGCTTGATCGGCCCGGTCGATGAATTCGTCTAGCGTGTCGTCGCCGTGTAAAGTACTGGTGCCGAGGCTTGCGGTCATGCGTATCGTCTCCAGTCCGTAAGCGAAAATATGATTTTCGATGTTTTGCCGAATTCTTTCCGCCAACAATTCGGCGCCTTTTAAATCGGTCTCGCTGAGAAGCACGACGAATTCCTCGCCGCCGTAACGGAACACGATGTCGCTGCTTCTAATGCTTTCATTGATCCATTTGGCGATTGATGTCAACGCAAGATCGCCGCATTGGTGGCCATAGTTATCGTTGATGCTTTTGAAATGATCGATATCGATAAATACTACCGATAGATGGTTGCCGTTTCTATGTGCAAGGCGTATTTCGCGGCGAACGGTGTCATTGAAGGCGGAACGATTCCGTGTTTGCGTCAGCACATCGGTAAATGCCAGATTCATCGCTTGTTGAAATAAGGTCGCGTTTCTGAGCGGATAAATCAAGCAACAAAGCAGCGTTTCAATCATTTTTAATTCTTGTTCGGAAAACTTCTGACGGCGCATCAATTTGAGTTCGCCGAGTTGCTGTTCTTCGACCTTCATTGCATAAGAGCATGAGCTTCGAGTCACTATGCCGTTTTTGATTTCAAGACCGAATTCATCGTTGTTGTAAACAAAACCGCTATGTGGAATCAGGTTTTGAATTTTATTACTGAAGATATGGATTAGCTCATCGAACTCCAGTGTAGTTTGCAAAGCGCTGCTAATGTCATAATGAGTCAAATTATCCGCTTTGAAGGCTTCGAATGTGTTGTTACTGACAACGGCGAGATTGGCGGCTTTTTTTTGCATGGCTAAATCCTCGATAAAGATTTGTTTTTAGGATTAAAGCTATGATCGTGCCAAAAAGAAAAAAACCTATAATATCAATATTATGAATTGATTGCGTCAATAACATGACGGGATCGATGGCAAAATCTTGCCGCCCTATACCTAGGCTGGTTTAAGATTTGGAAATCGAACGAAATCCCGTGCGGGGCGGGTTTTTCTGGTTCCCACGGTCCTCCGTGGGAACCCATACCTTGTCAGCCGAGGCAAGATCGGTATGCATTCCCACGCTGGAGCGGTGGGAACGAGGAAAACGGTAATTTTTGACTTATGTATAACGATGAGAGCTGGAGCTTGGGTAACCTGTTCAGGAAGCTCTAGCTTCCCGACGATCAAGGAAGATTGAGCGAGCGAGTCGGGATTGATTGCGGTTGTTTCGGTCACTGGAAGCTGGAGCTTCTGGGGTGTGTTTCCCAAGCCGGAGCTTGGAAAACAGTGGAATATAATTTAGGAGTAAACGACATGAAAAATGACCCGAATAAAGAACGCCAAATGAATGAGCAAGACAAAAAAACGCCTGTCGATACGAGTACAAAGCCACCGAATTCTACTCCCGAAATAGGAGGCGCTCCGGGCCCTGAGCCGACCCGATACGGCGATTGGGAAAAGAAAGGCCGGTGTATCGACTTTTAACCTGGAAAATTCCCTATGCTAAGGGTAGTATGTGGCTTTCAATAACAGCAGGCGGCGGTTATGAACAGTACTAACAGACCTTTATCCCCTCATCTACAAGTCTACCGATTGCCCTTGACGGGCCTCATTTCCATTACCCAT
The DNA here is from genome assembly GCF_050611805.1 of Methylotuvimicrobium sp. Taxonomy (NCBI): domain Bacteria; kingdom Pseudomonadati; phylum Pseudomonadota; class Gammaproteobacteria; order Methylococcales; family Methylococcaceae; genus Methylotuvimicrobium; species Methylotuvimicrobium sp. The sequence continues at coordinate 65,978 of NZ_JBNGHF010000010.1, read as the reverse complement.
CGCATGACCGGTGTCATGCTTTCTTTAGGTTTGATCCTGTTTTTATGCATGCTTTATGCGATTGCGGGCGGCGCCGAAGCCTTCTCGGCAATGCAGGCGATGACCGATTCGATTTTGCTGCAAATCGTGCTTTGGGGTTTCATGTATGCCTTGTTTTTTCATTTGTGTCACGGTGTTCGTCATCTGATTTGGGATGCCGGTTGCAGTTTCGACAACGAAACATTGAATCGCTATGCGCTAATCGAGCTTTTCGTTTCGCTGGTTTTGACAGCAGCCACCTTTGCATTTTTCATTCTTTAGGAGTCAAGCATGGAATATCGATCTCCGATTTCGAAAGCGCGCGGTTTGGGTTCGGCTAAATCCGGCACCGAACATTGGTGGCTGCAACGCGTCACCGCGGTAGCTTTAATACCCTTGTCGTATTGGTTGATTGTTTTGATCAAGCTGGCGACCACCGCGACTTATCAAGAAACGGTAAGCTGGCTGGCGGCACCGCTTAATACGGTTGTTATCGCGCTATGGATTTTAGCGGTATGCTTCCATGCGGCATTGGGCGTGCAAGTGGTCATCGAGGATTATGTTTCCACCGAAGGCGCGAAAATGAGTGCGGTCTGGACGTGCCATTTACTGTTTACGGCAATTGCTGTCGCGGCATTGTTCGCTGTTTTACAAATATCTCTAGCAGGCTAAACATGACGGGAAGTTATAAGATTATCGAACACAGTTATGACGTGGTTGTGGTCGGCGCGGGAGGTGCGGGGCTGCGCGCGACTTTCGGGATGGTTGAAAAAGGCTTGAAGACCGCTTGTATTTCAAAAGTCTTTCCAACCCGCAGTCATACCGTGGCCGCTCAAGGCGGCATCAGCGCCGCGCTCGGCAACATGGGCGAAGACAATTGGCGTTTTCACATGTACGACACGGTCAAAGGTTCGGACTGGCTAGGCGATCAGGATGCGATCGAATATATGTGCCGCGAAGCGATTCCGGCCGTGATCGAGTTGGAGCATTACGGTGTGCCGTTTTCCAGAACGCCGGAAGGCAAGATTTATCAGCGCGCGTTCGGCGGCATGACCACGCATTTCGGAAAAGGTCAGGCGCAACGCACATGCGCGGCGGCCGACCTGACCGGTCATGCGATTTTGCATACCTTGTATCAGCAGTCTTTGAAGCATAATGCCGAATTTTTCGTCGAATATATCGCGCTCGATTTAATCATGGAAGGCGAAGAATGCCGGGGCGTGCTGGCTTGGTGTTTGGATGACGGTTCCTTGCATCTATTCAAGGGTCACATGACCGTACTGGCGACCGGCGGTTACGGGCGCAGTTATTTTTCTTGTACGTCGGCGCATACTGTGACCGGCGACGGCAACGCGATGGTGCTGCGGGCCGGCTTGGCGTTACAGGACATGGAATTCGTGCAGTTTCATCCGACCGGGATTTACGGCGCCGGGTGCTTGATTACCGAAGGTGTGCGCGGGGAAGGCGGTTATTTGACCAACTCCGAAGGCGAACGCTTCATGGAAAGGTACGCACCGTCGGCGAAAGATCTGGCGTCCCGCGACGTCGTGAGCCGCGCGATGACGGTCGAAATCAACGAAGGCCGCGGCGTCGGTCCGCTCAAGGACCATGTGTATTTACACATCGAACATTTGGACCCTGCGATCATTCACGAACGTTTGCCGGGCATTGCCGAAACGTCTCGGATATTCGCCGGCGTCGATGTCACCAAGGAGCCGATTCCGGTACTGCCGACCGTGCATTACAACATGGGCGGTATTCCGACTAATTACAAAGCCGAAGTCGTCACGTTGAAAGGCGGCGATTCCGACAAGGTGATACCGGGTTTGATGGCGATCGGCGAAGCGGCTTGCGTATCGGTACATGGCGCTAACCGCTTGGGGTCCAATTCGCTACTCGATTTGGTCGTGTTCGGGCGTTCGGCGGCAATTCGCTGCGCCGAATTGATCAAGCCTGGCACAGCGCATAAACCGCTCGTGAGCGATGCATGCGACAAGGCCTTGGAACGTTTCGACAAATTGCGAAACGCCAACGGCAGTCGTACAACGTCCGAGATCCGTCTCGACATGCAGCGCGTCATGCAAAGCAAGGCTGCCGTTTTTAGAACCGGTTCGACATTGGCGGAGGGCTTGACGCAACTGAAAGCCATTCGAGAAAGCCTTGCCGATGTGAGCGTGGCCGACAAGTCGATGATTTGGAATACCGATCTAGTCGAAACCTTGGAATTGGATAATTTAATGAGCCAAGCCGTCGTAACGATGGCTGCGGCCGGGAATCGAACCGAAAGCCGGGGAGGGCACGCGCGTGAGGATTTCAGTCAGCGCGACGATGCGAATTGGCTGAAACATAGTTTGCTTTGGTTAAACGATAATGAAGTCAAAATCGACTATCGGCCGGTGCATTTATATACCTTGACCGATGAAGTCGAAGCCATTCCGCCGAAAGAGAGGGTTTACTGATGGTTGAGTTTACACTGCCGAAAAATTCCAAGTTGACCCGGGGCAAATTTTTCAAGGCGCCCGACGGCGCAACGAATGTCCGGCGATTCGAGGTGTATCGCTGGGACCCCGATTCGGGTGAAAATCCGCGTATCGATGCTTATGAAGTCGATGTCGGCAGTTGCGGCCCGATGGTGCTCGATGCGATCATCAAGATCAAAAACGAGATCGACAGCACCTTGACTTTCCGCCGCTCGTGCCGTGAAGGGGTTTGCGGGTCTTGTGCGATGAATGTCAACGGTAAAAATACCTTAGTATGTACCAAGGCGATCGACGAATATAAAGGCACGATCAAGATCTTTCCGTTACCGCATATGGCGGTCGTCAAAGACTTGGTTCCCGATATGACGCATTTTTATGCGCAATACGCTTCGATTAAACCGTGGATGGCAACGCAAACGCCGCCGCCGGCCGACTCCGAGAGACTGCAAAGCCGTGAGGACAGGGCAAAATTGGACGGACTTTACGAGTGCGTGCTGTGTGCCTGCTGTTCGACCAGTTGTCCGAGTTATTGGTGGAACAGCGAGCGTTATTTGGGTCCGGCCGTTTTGTTGCAGGCTTATCGTTGGCTCGTCGATAGCCGCGATGAAGGAACCGGCGAACGTCTCGACGAATTGGAAGACCCATTCAAGCTGTATCGTTGTCACACGATCATGAATTGTACCGACACTTGCCCGAAAGGTTTGAATCCGGCCAAGGCGATAGCGGAAACTAAAAAACTGCTGGTGCAACGAAAACTGGGGTAATGAGCGAATTGGCCAAACTTCGCTGGAGATGCCGACGCGGCACGCTGGAGCTGGATATCATGCTGATCAATTATCTCGAGTATGGTTATTTGGCCGCCGGGGACGACGAAAAAAAATCGTTTCTAGCCTTGCTGAATCTGGAAGATTCGTTGCTTTTGCCGTTATTGATGGGCGATTGCGAACCCGCGCCAGGCATGCAAGCCGAGTTGGTCGCAAAAATTCGGGGCCTGATGCAAGGCAGTCGTTGAGGCGCTATCGATTATCGTTCCCACGCTCCGGCGTGGGAATGCAGTCCGGGACGCTCTGCGTCCCGTGCCGCAGGAGCGGCACTGAACTCGTCTCGTCTCCATACGCCGGAGCTATGAAACCTGAGGCATAGAAACAGATAAGGAAAGGTTTTTCGATGGAATACAAAGACTATTACAAAATCATGGGTGTCGAAAAAACCGCGACTCAGGACGAGATCAAGCGCGCCTACCGTAAACTGGCGCGAAAATACCATCCCGACGTCAGCAAGGAGCCCGATGCTGAACAAAAATTCAAGGAAGTCGGCGAGGCTTACGAAGTCCTGAAAGATCCTCAAAAAAGAGCGGCCTACGACCGCATCGGCAGTCAATGGCGCGAAGGCCAGCCGTTTACGCCGCCGCCCGATTGGGATGTCGGTTTCGAATTTTCCGGCGGCGGCTTTACCGGCGGCGATACGTCGGGTTTCAGCGACTTTTTCGAAACGCTGTTCGGGAGAGGCGCGCCGTTCGGGGCAAGCAGACAGACTTATAGCCGGAATTTTTCAGCACAAGGACAAGATCATCGCGCTAAAATTCTGATCGATCTCGAAGATGCCTATCACGGCGCTTCTCGCCTAATTAGTCTACAAATCCCTGAGATCGATGATGCCGGGCGTATCATCAATAAAACGCGCACATTGAACGTCAAAATTCCCAAAGGCGTTAAGGCCGGACAACAAATCCGATTGACCGGTCAAGGCGGACCCGGCATCGGAAAAGGGCGGCAAGGCGATTTGTATCTCGAAGTTGCGTTCAGAAAGCATCGTTATTTTCATGCCGAAGGGCTCGATATCTATTTAGAACTGCCGGTAACGCCTTGGGAGGCTGCATTGGGCGCAATAGTTGCCGTGCCGACGCTGGGCGGCTCGGTCGAATTAAAAATACCGCCCGGTTCGCAAACCGGCCATAAGCTACGTCTGAAAGGGCGAGGCTTACCCGGCAATCCGCCCGGCGATCAGTTTGCCGTTTTGAAAGTTGTCGTGCCTCCAGCCAAGTCTGATGCCGATAAAGCGATATACGAACAAATGGCAAGAGCGATGCCGCTAAACCCGAGAGCCGGGATGGGAGTCTAGTATGAGCAATGAAGTCATTATAAGCAGCGTAATCGTTTTGGATGATAATACCCGTTTTACGTTGCTTGAATTGTGCCGGCTCGGACAAACCAGCGCCGAGTGGGTTATCGAACTGGTCGAGGAGGGTGTTTTGGAGCCGGAAGGTTCTGGAATCGGCGACTGGCGTTTCGGGGCGGACGCACTGAAAAGGCTTCAAGCCGTTCAACGGCTTCAGCGCGATCTTCGCATAAACCTCCCCGGTGCGGCATTGGTGCTCGAATTGCTCGAAGAAATTGAAATGTTGAGGCAACGCTACGAAAGCTAGGTTTGCAAGCTTTCAATCTAACGTTCATGAAGGCCCGGTCATCGCCCCGGTAAATGAAAGTTCAACTGCGTAGCCCGGATGGAGCTCGCGCAATCCGGGGCTTTCGAAGCCATGCCTGCCCCGTATTCCGCTGACGATGCATACGGGCTACAGGCTTGCTCCTTCCCAAGCAGAGCTCTCATCGTTATACATAAGTCAAAAATTACAGTTTTCCTCGTTCCCACCGCTCCAGCGTGGGAATGCATACCGATCTTGCTTCGGCTGACAAGGTATGGGTTCCCACGGAGGACCGTGGGAACCAGAAAAAAATTACTGTTTTGCAATCTTAGCCAATGAGGCCTCGATACCATTTTTTGTCGCCCAACGTTCCCGACTTTCCCTCACCTAGCGTTAGGTGAGGGACGATCTGGGGATCGCTCCCACAGAGCATCCGGCCCCTTGTGGGAGCGACGCCTTCGTCGCGATTTCGAAGTCACTGATGTTTAATATCCCAAGATTTTGCTCCTTCCCAAGCTCGGCTTGGGAAGGCAGTCCCGAAAGCTCTGCTTCTCGTGACGGCAAGCAGAGCTAGCGGAATCGTTTCCCAAGCAGAGCTTGGGAAACAGCAATACAGAGTCCGAATCCGCGAACTTTCACAGTAATCCGATAGTCAGTCCACGAAAATGACTACTTATAAGTGCCATGGTACGCATATCGTACCCTACAAGGCTTGTCACTTAGCCATTTTTTGGGTTGATATTTGCCTCGTTTCGTTGGCATATTGTCTCGAAATCCGACTTAGTTTTTCAACATAAAAACAATTTATCCTATAATGTTCGGCCTTATGTTCAATCGGCATCTGTCCGATCACTTAAAAAGGATACAAAGAAAAAAATGGCTGTTGAAGCAAATGAATTTAAAAACGCTCTGCAACTTTGGGCTAGCGGTGTGACGGTTATTACAACAAATACCGAACGCTACGGGACGCAAGGCATGACGGCAACTTCTTTTTGCAGCGTTTCGTTGGAACCGCCGCAAATTTTGGTTTGTATCAATGAGAATGCGGATACCGGAGACGGTATTGAAGAAAGCAAGCATTTTGCGGTCAATATTCTCACTGCGGAACAAGAAGAGGTTTCCAATCAATTTGCCGGCGGCGCCAGTCAAGAAGAGCGTTTTGCGAATGTGTCATGGGAAAATGGCATTTGCGGTATGCCGATTTTAAACGACTGCCTCGCAAGTCTGGAATGCAAGGTCGTCGAAAAAGTTAAAGCGGGTACCCATTGGATCATGGTTGGGGAAGTGCAGGATGTCGTGTGCCGATCAGGTTCTCCGTTACTTTATTTCCGGTCGGCTTATCGCAACTTGTCGGAATGAGGCTAGGGCATTGAATACGCCACTGTACGCGGTTGGCGCGATTTGTGTCCAGTAACGATTTCGGTTTTACCTAACTGATTGCTTGGCATACAATTCGTGTGCAGTGTGCAAAGCCGGTTTGATCATTCATGGTGAATTGATTTTACGGCTATACCGATCGACTCTCGTCGTTTAATAATAATTAGGAGGATAGTATGTTTAAAATTCGTTCGCTGGTGACAGCTCTGGTTTTAGCCGGTTCCGTATCGGGTGCTTATGCTTTGGAGGCATTACCTACGAAGGCACCGGAGCCCGCCGATAACCCAACGACTGCTGAAAAAGTGGCATTAGGTCAAATGCTTTATCATGACCCTCGTTTGTCTTCAACGGGTACTGTGTCTTGTGCTTCTTGTCACAACACCATGCTCGGAGGCGAGGATAATCGCCCGAATTCCATGGGCGTAAACGGTCAAACCGGAGGCAGAAGCGCGCCGACCGTTTGGAATGCGGCTTTCAACAAAGTCCAGTTTTGGGACGGCCGCGCGGCGAGTCTCGAAGACCAAGCGGCAGGCCCTGTGACCAATCCTATCGAAATGGGCATGAAAAGTTGGGACGATGTGGTTGACCGCTTGAAAACCATAGAAGGTTATCAGGAGGCGTTTACCAAAGTGTTCGGTGAAAACTCGATCAGCCAGGAAAACGCAACCAAGGCGATCGCCGCTTATGAAAGAACGCTAATTACTCCAAACAGCCCTTATGACAAATATGTCAAAGGCGACAAATCGGCCCTCACCGAGCAACAAGTTCGCGGTCTGAACAAAGCTGCTGAGCTGGGTTGCACTTCTTGTCATAGCGGACCGGCATTTAACGGTGCAGGCACTTATCAAAAATTCCCTGTGAACAGTAACGGTTATTTTGAAGCGCAATATAAATTCAAAAGAGACAAAGGCCGTGCTGAAGTTACCAATAAACCAGAAGACGAACATATGTGGAAAGTACCTACTTTGCGCAATGTAGCGTTAACCGCGCCTTATTTCCATAACGGTTCGGTCGATACTTTGGAGAAAGCCGTTAAATTGATGGGTAAACTTCAGTTGGACAAAGATTTACCGGACGAGGATATTGAAGATATCGTTGCGTTCTTGAATGGGCTGACGGGGCAATTTCCAAAACAAAGCATGCCGACTTTACCGGGTACTCCGGGGCGTGTTGCCAAATAAGCTATTATTTAATTCGAACGTCTAGCTCGGTGCGCTAGACGTTCGCTAATCTTGATAGATCTCTAGTTGATCGATACGCTTATCGATCGCCATCAACATTTCCTGATATTTCGGACTGTAAACCGAGCCGTATTGTTTTTTGAATGCGGAACGGTTGAGGTTTTCCGGAAAATCCCTGACATCCGGCATGAACGCCGTGTAGTCTTTAATTTCAGCCATCGCCTGCTGCAGACGGCGCGCATTTTCCGGGCTCGATACGGCCAATTGGCCGAAACGCATGCCGGCCCGGTTGCCGGCCAAATCGACAAAACTAAACCCGCTGCCGCTTCTTGCGTCGCTCAATTCTTTTTCCATTCCTATCATATTTGCCAAATGACCGCCGCCGGTCGCTGTTAGCGTTGCCGATGCGATGAAATGCTTTGCTAGATCAATTCTTCGATATAAAAATACCGGATATTCAGTGCGCGGCTTGGCAATGATGTTTCTAGGCAGATAGGGCATTGTTTCATGTTTGTTGACATAGCTGTTGATCGTAAAAATCACGATCCGGTTGTCCTTGATAGCCGTCTTGAGGCTGGATCGTTGGTAGGCGAGTTTAAACAGCGGTTGAATTAGATCGGCGAGCGATAAAAGCCAGTCAGGGTCGTGATTATTGATCACTTCGGTCAGTTTTTGTTGATAAAAGATCATCGACTGACGGTCTTTGGCGCGATGCAATAAATCGGCTGTGTGTTCGGCGAAAGCGGGGTCGGTGATATAGGTGAGTCTCAGGCTTTCTTTATTGAAATGAAAATCCAGAATTTGCTCGGTTACCAATATATAGTGCTGTTTCAGGTGGGCATACTTGATCGTTTTTTTAATCAGCCATCCGGCAAGTTCGTCGGCGAAATCGACGCGCCCGATCTTTAATGAGTGAATGTGTGTCGAGCCGTTCGTCTTGGCTAAGTTGAACTGAAGGTTAAGATAATTGCCGAAAAGATTTTTCGGTAAGTGCAGCGATATTTTAAAACCGATCGATGTATCATCAAGTGTCAGTATTGAATTGCTGTTTAGATAGTTATCGAGAATGTAGTTCAGCGCTATGTTCAAATCCCGTTCGTTCAGCTCGATGGTTCTGATGTTGTCGCTAACCGGGCTGCCTTCGAAAATTTGTTTAGCCCGTTCGACATCCTTGTCATTCATTTGCCAATCGGCTCGAACCGAAGGTTCGGGTTCTACGGCATACAGCATGACTATGGCCAAAAGTACCGGCGGCGCGGTGAATAAAGCGAATAAAAAACGGGTAAGCAGTAACATTAAAAGTTAGCAACAGGATAGTTTGAATCCGGCTGCCTTTAAATAATCGGCCTCTTTGTTTAAATCGGCACGGGTCAGCGGCGACTGGTCGAGCCAACCTTCAGGAAAGGTTAATTTCAGTTTGGATTTAACAATTGTTATTGAAAACTCGGGTAATTCAATGTCATTACGATTGCGGTGGAGCAATATCGCAAGTCTCAGCAATATTGTCATGAATGGCGCATATTGTTGCCATGGTTCGGACAGTCCTTCGAAGCGTTTCATTGAAAATTTTCTGCGATGCGATTTAATTAAAACCGACACTATAGCTTGATCCTGTTTGGAAAAACCGGCCAGGTCGGCATTCGCGATGATATAGGCGCCATGTTTATGATATTGGCTGTGAGCGATGTCGCGGCCCATTTCATGCAAGTCGGCAGCCCAATCTAAAAAGTTGATACCGTTTTCTTTGTTATCATCGTCCCGAAAAAGTTCGATTTGTTTCAGCATCGTGTGTAATGTATTTTTGATGCGGTCGGCATGAGCTTGATCGGTGTGATAGCGCTCGCATAGCATGTGCACCGTATCGGAACGGATGTCCCGGTTATAGATGCGCCCCAATAAATCATGGACCAGACCTTCGCGTAATGCGCCGTCGGATACCGTCATTTGTTCGATGCCCAAGGCTTTGAAGGTTGCGGCGACGATCACGGCGCCGCCAGGGAATACCGGCAAGCGTTCCGGGTCGAGTTCCGGTAAATTCAAGTCATTGATATGCTTAACCGACTTGATGCGGTCCATGAGTTTGTCGAGGCCTTCTAAGGTAATGTCGTTATTGCTCCAACCGGTCGCTTCCAGAACCTTTTGAATGGCTCTTAAACTACCCGAAGCGCCGATCGCTTCATCCCAATTCTTATGGTTGTAACTTTTTTGGTGCGGATCGAGTTTTTGCTGGGCAAATAGCAGTGCGTCATTGACCGCTTGTACGGACAGTTTTCCATCCGGGAAAAACAAGTTGCTGACCGACACGCAGCCCATATTCAAGCTCTCTTTAATACGCGGTTTATCGTCTGTGCCGATGATATATTCGGTGCTGCCTCCGCCGATGTCCATTACGAATCGTTTGGTGGCGCTGCTGCTTAAGCTGTAGGCGACACCTTGATAAATCAAGCGCGCTTCTTCGACGCCGGAAATGACATGAATCGGGTGGCCTAAAGCACGCTCGGCCTTGAGAATGAATTGTCTTGAATTCGTTGCGTTGCGTAAGGTGCTGGTGCCGACGCATCGAACGCTTTCGGAAGGAAGATTGCCAATGCGTTGACCGAATCGCTCAAGACATTCGAGCGCTCTTTTTTGTGTGATCAAATCCAAATGATTTTTTTTATCGAGGCCGGACGCCAATCGGACCATTTCTTTGATTCGGTCGATAATATGCATTTTGCCGTCTTTTAGGCTGCATACGATCATATGGAAACTGTTGGAACCGAGGTCCACGGCGGCTACGATTTCGGGTATTTTTTGAGGCACTGTCTTTCCAGTTTAGTCGGCGAAAAGGTTGGGTTTCTGATAGAATTGCATGGTTTTTCTGCCAAATCGAAATATCGACGCCGAACGCGCGTATCGTCATATACTTCGTGCGGTCATGTTTTCGGCTTTTATGGCAATGCTATTTTGTTCGGTAGCAAGGCGCGAAAACAGGCGCATAGCAAGCTATGTAACTGTTTTCGCAAAGCTTCCGCTCCTGCTCACGCCCCTTACCTACATCCATGTAGGTAACGCAGCTACCGGACAAAAGAGCGCGTTAGCTTACCGAAAATGTGGCCGCGCGAAGTATATACGGCAGGCAGGCGCCTAATTTAACTTATTTGCTGGTTTGCGTTAAGTCTTACTTTTCCGATGAATGCCCTATCCATTCGTAATCTCACTAAAATTTATAATAACGGTTTTCAGGCGTTGCAAGGCATCGATCTGGATGTTCAAGACGGCGACTTTTTTGCGCTGCTTGGGCCGAACGGCGCCGGTAAATCTACCACAATCGGTATTATCAGTTCTCTAGTCACCGCAACTAGCGGTGATGTGACGATATTCGATTATGATTTAAAAAAACAACGCGATCTCGCGAAAAGCTGTATCGGCATCGTGCCGCAAGAGATTAACTTCAATCAATTCGAAACGCCGCAGCAAATTGTGCTCAATCAGGCCGGTTATTACGGCATGCCGCGGAAAGAAGCGATCCGTCGCACCGAAACTTGTCTGAAACAAATGGATTTATGGGATAAACGCACCGATGTTTCTAGGCGTCTGTCAGGTGGCATGAAGCGACGATTGATGATTGCCAGAGCGATGGTGCATTCGCCAAAGTTGTTGGTCTTGGACGAGCCGACTGCCGGTGTCGATATCGAAATCAGGCGTTCTATGTGGGAAATGATGCAGGAAGTCAACCGGCAGGGTACGACGATCATTTTAACGACACATTATCTGGAGGAAGCCGAAAGTCTGTGCCGCAATATTGCCATCATCAATCATGGGCGTATTGTCGAGCATTCCGATATGGCCGGCTTATTGGCCCGTTTGCATGTCAATCATTTCGTTTTGGACCTGGCCGCTCCAGTGGTATCGGCGCCGGTGATACCTGGATATCATATCGAACGACTATCCGATTTTTCGTTGGATGTCGGAGTGCCGAAAGAAGAGGGTCTGAATAAATTGTTTGCGTCGCTGTCCGAACAAAACATCCAGGTCGCCAGTCTCAAAAATAAATCGAATCGGCTTGAACAATTGTTTATGGATCTGATCGATTCGACTAAGCAGCAAGGGGCTAGTTAATGAATAGCGCTATTGCATTCAAAACCATCGTGGTGAAAGAAGTGCGCCGATTTACGCGAATTTGGCCGCAAACACTCTTGCCGCCGGCCGTGACGACTGCGTTGTATTTTTTGATCTTCGGTAAATTGATCGGCGATCGTATCGGCCCGATCGATGGGGCCAGTTATATGGAATACATCGTACCCGGAATTATTTTAATGTCGGTGATTAGTCATTCCTACGCGAATGTCGTATCGTCGTTTTATTCGACTAAATTTCAGCGCCATATCGAGGAATTGTTAGTGGCGCCGGTTCCGAATTGGGTAATTTTGGCCGGTTACGTTTGCGGCGGTATCGTTAGAGGCATCATGGTTGGTTTGGTAGTCGCTGCAATTTCATTGTTGTTTACTCAAATCGATGTCGCGCACCCTTGGGTTACTGTTGCCGTATTCCTGTTGACTGCAACTTTGTTTGCGTTGGCCGGCTTTATCAATGCGGTATTTGCCGAGAGCTTCGACGACATTGCGATCATTCCCAGTTTTGTGTTGACGCCGCTAAGCTATCTTGGCGGCGTGTTTTATTCGGTATCGATGCTGCCCGGCATCTGGCAGAAAATTTCGTTGGGTAATCCGATACTCTATATGATCAATGCGTTTCGTTACGGTCTGATCAACGTGACCGATGTCGATATTCAAATAGCATTTGCGATAACCGGCGGTTTTATCGTTTTTCTTACTCTATTCAGTCTGTATTTGTTGCATAAAGGGGTAGGAATAAAAAATTAGGCGTAATTATTCACATCCCCCTATCGTTCCCACGCTCCAGCGTGGGAATGCAGCCCGAGACGCTCTAGCGTCTCGTACCGCTGGAGCGGTAATCAGGCATATCCACGCAGAGCGTGGGAACGAGAATGGCCGGGGAACTGAATACTCACAATTAGGCTGTGTTCGCGTAAATTTGAAGTTACTTCCTTTTGATTGAAAAACCGTCAAAGAATAAAAGGTATGTGATGACGGCGGTCCTCGATAGACATACTCCACACCTTTTGTTTATAGACGGTTTTTCGATCAAAAAGGAGTAGGATAAAAAGCTCTTGTACATTCGCCTTATTCAATTCTTCGACTATCTATGACTTTAATCGACCAACTTAAATCGCAATTACAAACTTTGCCTGCAGAACTTGTTGAAAACGTGCAGGCAAAATTGCAGCAATGGGACGAGCAAAACGCATCATTAACGACTGTTTCGGATTATCCCGAACCATTACTGGCCTCGTGGATTAAGGTTTGGACATCGAGTCTTTTCGTGGCCGATAGCTGTATTCGCTGTCCCAAGATGTTGTTTGATTTGATCGAGTCGGACGAGTTGTTTAAGTCGTATACCGAGACGCAGTATGCCGACAAACTAGCAAAGTTGACGGATGAGAACGAAGCCGGATTGATGGTGTCGCTGCGACGCTTGCGAAATCGGGAAATGGTTCGTATTGCATGGCGTGATCTGGCCGGTTGGGCGACGCTCGAAGAAACCTTGCATGAATTGACATGGCTGGCCGAAGCCTGCATTCGTTATGTCTTGGATTTTTTATATCGGCAAGCCTGCGATAAATTCGGCACGCCAATGCTGGCAAACGGCCAAGCCCAGCAAATGGTGGTGCTCGGCATGGGCAAGCTCGGCGCCTATGAGCTGAACTATTCTTCCGATATCGATTTGATTTTCGCGTTCGCCGAAGACGGGTTTTTAAACGATAGAAAAGAAACCACGTATGGTGAATTTTTTAGCAAAATTTGCCGCAAGCTGGTCAAAATCCTGGACGAAACGACTGCCGACGGCTTTGTGTTCAGAACCGATATCAGGCTTCGGCCGTTTGGCGATAGCGGTCCAGTGATCATGACCTTCGACGGCATGGAAAATTATTATCTGACCCAGGCGCGCGAATGGGAACGCTATGCAATGATTAAAGCCCGTCAGGTTGCAGGTGACGCATACACCGGTCCGCAATTGATGAAGATGCTGCATGCATTCGTGTATCGCCGTTATCTCGATTACGGCGCATTCGAAGAACTGCGTTCGTTAAAGTATAAAATTACGCAAGAATTGCAGCGCAAAGACAGGCTCGACAATATTAAACTCGGTCCCGGCGGCATACGCGAAATCGAATTTATCGGACAAGCTTTTCAATTAATCCGCGGCGGCCAGGAAAAGTCTTTGCAAAATCGACGTATCGTCGAGGTTTTACAGAGGCTAGGCGAGATGGCGTTATTGGCGCCGGACGATGCCGAGCAGTTGATCGGTCATTACCGGTTTCTGCGTGAAGCCGAAAATCATATTCAACAATATCAAGACCGGCAAACTCACGATTTGCCGCAAGATCCTCAGGCTCAACTCATCCTGGCGTATTCGATGGATTTTTCGGACTGGCCGGGTTTCAAGGCGAAGTTGGATGATATTCGCAGGCAAGTTCATGACGAATTCGATCTGGTGTTTTCGCTGTCCAAACAAGATAAAAGAAATCTCGAGGCCGAATCGATTTGGGCGGCGCATGCGGACGACGAAGAGCTTTGTTCGCAATTGGTGGATTTAGGGTTTGGCAGCGCCGAAGAAATGTTGCTTCAAATACGTGAATTCAAAAAATCGCCGGCCGTCAAGCGGCTCACCGCCAAAGGAGCAGCCGTGCTGGACCGCTTGATGCCGCAACTGCTGGAGTCGGTGCGGCAAGTCGAAAATCTGGATGAAACCTTGAAACGTATTTTGCGTTTATTCGAAGCGGTAGCGGGACGTAATGTTTACTTATCGTTGCTCTATGAAAATCCCGAAGCGCTGACGCAATTGGTCAAGTTGTCGGCGGCAAGCCCGTGGATTTGTGATTATTTGGCTCACTATCCGGTGTTATTCGACGAGTTGCTCGATACCCGTTCGTTGTACGAACCTCTGAAAAAGCAAGCCTTGCAAGCCGAACTTGCCGAGATGCTGGCCGATATCAACATTCAAGATACCGAGCAATTGATGATGGTGCTGCGCAAGTTTAAGCATATCAATCTGCTTAGGGTAGCGGCCGCCGATATCATGGGCATTATCCCTATCATGGTGGTCAGCGATTATTTGACCTATATCGCCGAAACAATTGTCGAGCACACCGTTGCGCTATGTTGGCGGATCATGACCGACAAGCACGGCGCTCCGCCGAATACCGATCATGTTTCGATCGGCTTCGGCGTGTTGGGTTTCGGTAAATTGGGCGGCATCGAGCTTGGCTATGGGTCCGACCTCGATATGGTGTTTTTATACGACAGCAAGGATACGCATGCGCTGACCGACGGCGCTAAACCGATCAGTTGTTCGCATTTTTACGGGCGGCTCGGGCAAAAAGTCATGCAGATGCTCAATACGCGTCTGTTGTCCGGTATTTTGTATGAAGTCGATATGCGTCTAAGGCCAAGCGGCAATGCCGGCTTACTGGTCAATCATGTCGATGTTTACGAGGACTATCTGCGCGATAATGCTTGGACTTGGGAACATCAAGCCTTAGTTAGAGGGCGCTTCATCGCCGGCGACCCGACGATAAAAACCGAGTTCGAAGCGATTCGCAAACGAATTCTATGCATCCCCCGGGATCATTATGTCTTGAAAAAAGAAGTGCGCGACATGCGCGAAAAAATGCGTGAAAATCTGGATACGACCAAAGCCGGCGAGTTCGACTTAAAACAAAGCAAAGGTGGTATTGCGGATATTGAGTTTATAGTACAATTCTGCGTTTTAGATCAGGCGGCAGCCAACGAGTCCTTGGTAACCTATACCGATAATATCCGTTTGTTGGACGGCTTGGCGCAAATCGGGACTTTATCGGAGCCGGTTACCGAGCAACTCAAACAGGCTTATTGCTGCTATCGTGATTACGGTCACAAACAAGCACTGCAAGACGATAAAGCCGTGGCTTCGGAAGAGAGTTTTGCGCAATTGAGAGCTCAAGTAGAACGTATTTGGCAACAGGTGATGGATTAATGACAAGCATTTTTCAAGTTGAAGTGGAGACACGATAATGACGATGGACGATAGAGATGGGCTGATTTGGATGGACGGCAAATGGGTAGAATGGCGGGAGGCCAAAGTCCATGTGTTGACGCATACCCTGCATTACGGTGCCGGCGTTTTCGAAGGTTTAAGGGCTTATAAGACCGACCAAGGCACGGCGATTTTTAGGTTGGCCGAACATACCGACCGATTGTTTCGTTCTGCGAAAATTCTCAATATGCCTATTCCTTATGGCAAGGAAGAGCTCAATCAGGCCCATTGCGAAGCCGTTTCTAAGAATGATCTGGAAACCGCCTATATTAGAAGTATGTGTTTTTACGGTTCGGAAGGCATGGGACTTCGAGCCGATAACTTGCAAGTGCATGTCATGATCGCGGCCTGGCAATGGGGGGCTTATCTCGGCGCCGAAAACATGGAGCGAGGCATTCGCGTCAGGACATCCTCTTATACGCGCAATCATGTCAACAGCACGATGTGTAAAGCCAAGGCAAACGGCAATTATATCAACTCGATACTGGCTCTCCAAGAAGCTTTAGCGACCGGTTATGACGAAGCTTTATTGCTCGATCACGAAGGTTTTGCGGCGGAAGGTAGCGGCGAAAACTTGTTTATCATTCGTAACGGTAAAATTTATACTCCGGAAACGACGTCGGCACTCGAAGGCATCACTCGTGATACCGTGATGACGATAGCGAAAGAGCAGGGCTTGGAAGTGTCGGAAAAGCGTATCACGCGCGACGAAATCTATGTCGCCGACGAAGCCTTCTTCACGGGTTCTGCCGCAGAAGTGACGCCGATTCGCGAATTGGACGGTCGGTCCATCGGTAACGGTGTGAGAGGGCCAATAACCGAAAAATTGCAAACGCTGTATTTCGATTATGTGCATGGCAGACGCGCCGACCATCAGGAGTGGTTGAGTTACGTTTAGGATATGGCTATGGCTGCTTAAGTTTCCGATTTTCTATCGTTCCCACGCAGAGCGCACGCCGGAACGCATCAGTACTGCCGGGAGTGTTCCACCTCTCTCTAGGGGAATGCGTACCGATCTTGCCTAGGCAGCCAAGTTATGGGTTCCCACGGAGGACCGTGGGAAACAGAAAAAAACCGAAATTATGATCTTCGACGACTCGACAGGAGGGGATCTTTATCGTTAGTAGCAAACATGCAGAGACGCATACGATTTTCCGACTTACTTAGAAAACATAAAGCAATATGAATAAGCCGTTGACCGAATTTTCGGCCCTATCAGTAAACCTCGGATCTGAAATGCTATGAAAATCTGTCAAATTGTTGCAAGTTCCGGATTCGGGGGGCTTGAAAAGCACGTCATTGAGTTATCTAACGAATTGTCGAAAATCGAGGACGTCACGTTAGTAGCCCCCTCTGATTTGTGCAAATTTATTTCCGAAAGAGTTCATTTCATTCCGTTCGATTTCAGTCGAAGCCGGCACAATCCGCTGATGCTTTGGGATTTACTGACTGTCATCAGGAAAGGCGATTATGATATTGTACATGCGCAAGCCAATAAGGCGGTCTCACTGCTATCGAAACTGAGTCCAGCGATTTCAGCCAAGACTCTCGGTACTATTCATAACGCGAACAGAAAAAAAGGGCGTCCTTTTAAGAACATTGATCATGTCATTGCGGTAAGTAAAGCGGCCGGAAGTTTTATCCGAAAAGAGATTCCGATGACGGTTGTCTATAACGGGATTCGATTGAATCTCGATGAGCAAAAATTAACTAAGCGTCAGTTGATCGAAGAATTTGGCTTGCAGCCGAACAAACCGTTGTTATGTGGAGTCGGAAGGCTAGTGCCGGCGAAGGGCTTCGATTTATTGGTCGAGGCAATGAAACAAGTTGACGCTAATCTGTTGGTCTTAGGTGATGGGCCTTTGAAACACGAGCTTGAATCACAGATTAAACGACTTGAGCTGCAGGATCGTATCAAGTTGTTGGGTTTTCGAAACGATGTTCCGAAAATTCTGTCCGGTGTCGACGGTGTGATTATTTCATCGAGAAATGAAGGTTTTTCTTATGTCTTTGCGGAAGCGGTGTTACTCGGAAAACCCGTTTTGTCGACTGATGTGCCGGTTGCCAATGAGGTGCTGGATAAGGCGCTGATCATGGATGTCAATGTTGAAGCGATTCGTCAAAAATTAGACGAATTGATTTTCAACGAAGACCGTTGGTGTAAACTGATGGAGCCAGTCTGGAAGATCGGTAAGGATGAGTTTACGGTGGATGCGATGGTCGGCAATACGTTAAAGGTTTACAGAAATTTATTAAATTCCGTTTGATAAAGCGTGGATTCAATATTTTTTCTTAACGAAGTTCATGAAGTATTTTTAGAGATTAGCTAAACATTCCCGGCAATTTTTTGGGTGAACGAAATTTCTATATAAATGCTTAACAAGTTATTGAATTAATCTTTTATTCTTCATGATCTTAATGGTGAAATTCTTTTTCTAGAATAATGCATTATCCCCAAAATTTTTACAGCTACACTTTAACTTGAACTCAAGTGACACTACTGATTCTATTGCAAGCCAAATCAAGCGCGCCAAGATTTTTCGCGAAAGCTGAAATAGGGTCCGTCCGATTTCAGCAGCGAAAAATTGCTTGGCGATTATTGCCTTCGGCGGCCCCGATTCGCCCTGCGTCCGTGCCACTACGCCACATCATCGTCAACTCGATGCGGCTCCGTAGCACTCCCACAAATGGCTTGACGCCGTGTCGCGATGCCTTGTATTTTGCCTCCGCCTGCGCTAGTCGCGCAGACTCCGGCAAA
Source organism: Methylotuvimicrobium sp. (assembly GCF_050611805.1). Lineage (NCBI taxonomy): Bacteria > Pseudomonadati > Pseudomonadota > Gammaproteobacteria > Methylococcales > Methylococcaceae > Methylotuvimicrobium > Methylotuvimicrobium sp. The sequence continues at coordinate 47,603 of NZ_JBNGHF010000010.1, read as the reverse complement.
ACACCCGGCGCTACGGCTATCGGGGACTAAAAATCTTCACTTCGCTAACGCTCCGTTTCCAAGATTTTCAGCGTGAGTTATTTATGTCAGAATACTGCCAGTTTGATTAAATATTGTTGATAGAGCTCAATGTCCTCGTCTTCATTGAAAAGCCGATTGTTAGAAGTGAAAGTCACGAAGCCGGATCGGTTACACATAAACCTGAGCACTACGGCGCGCACGATCATATATCTAATCAACCTTTTTGCAGGTTCTGATTCATGAGCGATCAAAAATATCGAATCGCGGTTTTATTGCCGTTTGCCGAAAACTTTTCGAACGACAAAGCCGGAGCCATTTCGCTCTTTTGTTTCGATCTAAGTAGTTTCAGCCGCTACCGTTCGAGTTTGATTTTTTACGGCAAAGAACTGAATTCATCGCCCCCACAGCATCAATATCGTGGTTTGAAACCCAGGTTCAGAACGATCAAAGGACGCAATATTGGGTTGGCATCGGCTTTTTATCATTCGGTCAAACACAACCCTCCTGATCTGATCGAAATCCATAACCGCCCGCAAGTGTTCTTTTATCTAAAAAGAAAACTGCCGAAGATTCCGATTTCGCTGTTTTTGCATAACGATGCAACCTTGATGAAACCGACGCGCTCGCCGCAGGCCCGAAAAAAATTGTTGGATATGGCAGCTGCCATTTATTGCGTTAGCGATTACATTCGCCAGCGCTTCCTTGAGAATACCGATGTAGACAAAGAATCTGCCCGAAGCAAACTTCATGTCCTCTATAATGGCATTGGTCGGCTTTCAGACTCCCTTACTGATAAACAAAATCTTATTTTATACGCAGGACGCATCGTAGAAGAAAAAGGGGCGCTCGAATTCGCCGAAGCAAGCGCTCTTGTACTGCCTGATTATCCAGACTGGAAAGCGGTAATGATCGGTTCGCAACGACATGGACAGACAGGCCGATTGTCCGAATTCGAAGCGCGAGTCCAAGAATGCCTCAGACCGCTCGGGCCTCAAGCAGAGTTTCTGGGGCATCGCCCCTATGCGGAGGTATTGCAGTTTTTTCAACATGCAGCAATCGTCGCGGTTCCGTCGAAATGGAACGAACCACTCGGGCGCACCGCGATTGAAGCCCTGGCGTCCGGTTCGGCCTTAATTTCCTCTGCAAACGGCGGATTGGCCGAAATCAATAATGGTTGTGGTATGCTTTTAAAAACAGTTAACAGGGATTCGCTGGCGTATGCCTTGAATAGTCTGCTTTCCGATAACGACATGAGAAAAACAATACAGCAAAAATGCTGGGATGCTTTTTCTCAATTTGAACAAAAGCAAGTGAGTTCGATTTTGGATGAGCACCGCGACGCATTATTATTGCCTAAGGACTCTTAAGATGATTTCATCAAAAAATATTTTCTTTGCTTGTTGGTGTTGGCCTCAAAAATGGATCGACCGTATCTTTCTGGCAATGACCTCTCTAATTCCAACTGCGATGATATTCGGGCAAGGATACGCGGATGCGATGTTAACCTTGATAGGTATTGCATTTTTAGTTCGTTCAGCCATTACACGATACTGGGCATGGGCGCGCGAATCCTGGTTTTTATTGGCGATGTTGCTTTGGGTTTGGCTGATTTTCATAAGTTTTTTTGCAGTTATCGATTTTAATGCATCGATCAGCCGCGCATTGTTATGGATTCGCTTCGTCGTGTTTATCGCCGCGTTGAAAGAATGGATTCTGAATGATCAAAAATATCGCAGAACTGCTGCACTATTCATCGCGGCTTGTATTTTCATAACGATCATTTCTCTTTGGAAACAGTTTATATTTGGAGATACCTTGCATGGCATTTCCAGTTCGGACTCGGGGCGACTGAGCGGGCCATTCAAAGACTGGATCGCCGGAACTTTTTTAGCCAAAGTTATTATGCCTGTATTGGGAATTGCGACGGCCGCGATCATAGCTATGATCGACAAACGATCGATACGAATCGGCTTAATCTATTTACTGGCCATCGCGCTTTTAGTCAGTGTATTGATCACCGGAGAGCGCATCGCATTTTTGAGTCTTGCATTGTCCGTTGTCATTTTTTTTGCCTCGTTAAAAAATTTGCGCAGGGGGCTATTTATTCCTATAGCGCTCGGGATCACGCTCGGCAGCGCAGCATTGTCGCTATCGCCATCGATAAAATCGCGCATGATCGATGATACGATCTTTCAACTGGCCAGTTTTTCGGATTCTCACTATGGCATGATCTTTTCGAACGCGGCATCTATGATCGAGGACTACCCTTTGACCGGTGTTGGGCTGAAAAATTATCGACAAGTTTGCCGGCAGGAAGGCTATCGCTGGTTTAAAAATGATCCGGCGAATTGCGGCTTGCATCCGCATAATCCATATCTAGAATGGGCGGCTGAAAGCGGAATTCCGGGGCTCTTGTTATTCATCGTTCTGATGGCTTTGATGATAGTTAGAATGATCAAAGCGCACCGAAATATAACCGTAGATAACTATCCGTTTGCGTTGGGCGCTTTGTTGTCATTGATCCCTTTTTTGTGGCCTCTTATGTCGTCAATGAGTCTGTTCACGAATTGGAACGCGATTATGTTTTGGTATGCGCTTGCCTTCGCTTTTAGCTTCACCCAATCTGTTTCAACAGTAAATCTAGATTCGGCAATTAGTCCACGAAAAACTAAATACTCGAAAAAAAATTATATGGTTACATAACTTGAACTGCCCTTTGATTAATCAGCTTGGAAGGCGAAACTAATTGAATCTTTGAGTGATTTGCGTGTGTTTCGTAGCCTTAAATCCGAACTCGGGCTTCGTCCGGTCTACCATCACAAAGAAGTCCGCGTCGACGGCCATTTGTTCATCACCGTCCTGGCCTATCAGTTTGTGCAAATCATCCGCCGGCAACTGAAAGAACACGGCATTCACGACCGCTGGTCCACACTGCGCGACATCTTGTCCGTTCAGCAGCGCGTCACCGCCTCCTTCCGGCGCGCCGACGGAGGTATTCTGCACATCCGCAAAAGCACACAACCGGAAGCGGAATTAGCACGGATTTACCACACATTGGGCCTTGACCCCGCTTCCTGGAGGTGTACAAAAAACTCTACTATAGATCGAATTTCGCTTAAAAACCGCCCATGTAGTGCCTTACGGTCATTTACGAATCAAGAAGATATTGATTCGTATAGGGTTTTTAGTTTAGGTGCCAAACATGGTCTAGGACACGAACGAATTTACAAAGACAAGACGGTTGAGTCGAATGATATTCGCAGGGGCGGCCTGCTTGAATGCATATCGATATTAGTCGTAATTTTAATAGATGAAATGGTGATAGGCATCGTATCACTCAATAGCCAGCAATTCCCAATTAGGGGATCAAAAAGGGTGTGGGGTGTGCTTGGCGAGGATGTCGGCAGCAGGGAGCTGCCGCCAAGCCCCCATGGATGGGTTTACGGCGTTCCTCGACAGGCATACCCCACATCCTAAGATCGGCGAAAATGCTCAAATTGGGAATTGCTGCCCAATAGCAACGCTTAATCGAAAATGGCTTTTGAAGACTTTCTTGTTCTGAACAAAATCTGACAAATTTTGGCGCACTCCTTCTGGCGCCGTAAAAATTTTGTATCGATGAGTCTATTGCGTGCCCGGTTTTAACTCTATTTCTGATGTCGGTTCCGATATTGATGAACTGCAGACGTGATTGCGGCGATGACGGCCGGGTCGGTAGTTTCATTAGCGGCGGAGGGTATGGATTTGACATTTGCTGAGATGGTAATTGGTCCATCGATAAAGCGCGCGATTAGTGCCGACATTGAATTGACGGCAAAAATCAACATCGCAAGGAACAGAAATACAATCCCCATGCCTATCGCCATTAACTCACCGCCCCTGATTAATATTTCAGTCATAGTTTGTGATTTATCTATAAAGTTACGATCGCGAAATTGTATCATAAGGCCAAGCGACTCGGCGCGGACAAAGCTTTAGCGTTAAATTATTCGGAGAGCACTATGACGGCGACGATAAAAATTATCCAGGATAATATTACCCAACTGAAAGTCGACGCGATCGTCAATGCAGCCAATGTTTCATTATTGGGCGGAGGCGGCGTCGATGGCGCGATACATCGTGCCGCAGGCCCCGAATTACTGGAAGCCTGTAAAAAACTGAATGGCTGTCGGGTCGGTCAGGCAAAAATAACCCCCGGTTTTCGATTACCGGCCCGTTTCGTAATTCATACCGTCGGGCCGGTATGGTCGGGAGGTACCCACGGTGAGGCGCGGCTGTTGGCTTCTTGTTATCGTTCTTGTTTGGATATCGCAGCCGAACAAGGCTTTAAGTCGATTGCCTTTCCTGCGATTTCGTGCGGCGTATACGGCTATCCAATGGACCAGGCTGCAGGAATAGCGATCAATTCGATAGCCGATAATTTGCAAAATTGTGTCGACTTGGAAACGGTTTACTTGGTCTGTTTTGCCGAACCGGTACTTAAGGCTTATCATGAGCAATTTAACCGCATTAAAGGTGTGCTATGACGGAGCCGAAACAAGATCGAGAATTAAGAGAAAAACTGACACCGGAACAGTACAACATCTGTTGGAATAAAGGAACCGAGCCGCCGTTCACCGGAAAATATACCGATTGTAAAGAAGAGGGGGTTTATCATTGTGTTTGCTGCGGTAATCCGCTTTTCGATTCCGATACTAAATACAATTCAGGTTCGGGCTGGCCTAGTTTTTGGGATGTCTTTTCCGCCGACAGCTTAACTCAATCGGAGGATAGCAGTCATGGCATGCGCCGTGTCGAAGTGACATGTAAATCATGTCATGCGCATTTAGGCCATGTTTTCGAAGACGGCCCCGAACCGACCGGTCTTCGTTATTGCATCAATTCGGCAGCATTGGAGTTGAAAAAGAAATGATCGATTCACGTTTACAGGTTCAACAATTACTGGATTTTATCGATACAAGCCCGAGCCCGTGGCATGCTGTAAGCACGGTTGAAAAAGCCTTACTTCCTTACGGTTTCGTTAAGCTGGACGAGACTGCTAAATGGTCCTTGGAACCCGGCGGGCGCTACTATGTCGTTCGCGACGATTCCTCGGTCGTCGTGTTTGTACAAGGGCATCAACCACTCGATGAAACCGGTTTCAAGATTATCGGTGCGCATACCGATTCTCCAGGGCTTCGAGTCAAGCCGAATGCCGCGAATTTATTGGATGGCTATATCAGAGTCGGCGTCGAAGTGTATGGCGGACCGATTCTGGCTACTTTTACCGATCGGGATTTGAGTTTGGCGGGGCGAGTTAGCTACAAGTCCGGCGATGGTATACATACTGAATTGATCGATTTCAAGCGGCCGTTGTTGCGCTTGCCTAATTTGGCGATTCATATGAATCGAGGGGTAAATGAAGACGGCTTGAAATTGAACAAACAACTCGAACTGCCGTTAATACTTTCGTTGTTCGCCGAACAGCAGTTGCCGCCAACCTATTTTTCGGAATTACTCGAACAAGTCGCCGATATCAGGGCGGAGCAATTGCTGGCTTTCGAACTCAATGTCTACGATACGCAGAAAGGTACGTTTTGGGGGGCGGATAATGAATTCTATGCGAACAGCCAGCTGGATAATTTAGCCTCTTGTCATGCCGCGTTAACGGCCTTATTGGACGAAACTGTGCTGACATCGGGTAAAACTTTGGTATGCGCGTTTTTCGATCATGAAGAAATCGGCAGTACGACTTGCAAAGGCGCCGACGGCAGTTTTTTACCGGACTTATTGGGCCGGATTGCATCGAACTTCGGATTGCAAGGCGAGGATTATCAACGCGCCTTGACGCAGAGTTTCATGATCAGCGCGGATATGGCGCATGCCTATCAACCCAATTTTCCGATGTTTTACGAACCCGACCATAAGGTGCTAGTCAACAAGGGACCCGTTATTAAAGTCAATGCCAATCGACGCTACGCCTCGGATAGCGTTTCCGAGGCGATGTTTGCGGGCTGGTGCGAGCGGGCCGGCGTACCGTATCAAAAATATTCTCACCGAAGCGATTTGCCTTGCGGAAGTACCATCGGTCCGATCACGTCAGCCAAATTGGGTCTGCGAACGGTCGATGTCGGTAATCCCATGTGGGCGATGCACAGTATTCGCGAAAGCGCCGGTGTTTTGGATCACGGTTACATGATCGATGCGTTCAAATGTTTTTTTCAATATTGATTCGGCTACGATCGAATTCGACGATGGAGATTTGTCCTGAGTAGATATTGGAAAGCTTATGACTATAGCACTGCCAAATAAATTAGGACATTATGATGCCCTCGATACGTAGTTTGTCGCTTGAGCATAAAATTTCGATGGCGACATTTTTCGCCGCTCTTTGTCTAGTTGTATGCATTTTTCTATTGTGGGCATTTTTTGAACTGGTCGGAATCAAGCAGACGGCTTCCGCTGAATTGGTTTCAGCTGCCGAGAAGATTAGTGAACGCAGCGTAATGGCCTTATCGACGAGTCGCCACGGACCAATCGAGCATGAATTGAAATCGGCCAACCGACTAGGTGTCATCAAATTGGCTTGTGTTTATGATAGTCAAGGGAATGTTTTTTCGAGTTTGGACGGTTCGAAACAATGCCCGGAGTTACATAAATTAGAAAAACAGCATTGGTTACAGGCGGTTGCCCGTGCCCCGATTCAAGTCAATAACGACACTATCGGCTTGGTTTATCTCGTAGGTGATATCTCGGGAATGTTTTGGGAGCAGGTTCATTTTTTCCGTTGGTTCATTATCACGGTATTGGCAAGTATCTTATTGACACTAATACTGAAAATACAGCTATCTCGATTAATCGTTGCGCCGGTCAATCATTTACTCGATACCGTTAAAAAAATAGATGCCGGAAGGAATTATTCGTTTCGCGCCAAAAAGTTCGCCGATGATGAGCTAGGTCAGTTGGTCGAGACCTTCAATGCGATGATTGCAACCGTTCAAACGCAGAATAAAGCGCTGATAGAAGCGAAAAATCGCTATTTACTACTTTATGACGATAATCCCACGATTATTTTTAATGTCGAACCGGACGGACGCATTATTTCCGTCAATAAATTTGGAGCGAGGCAATTAATACATAGCGACCGTCGGCTGCAAGGCGATTTGATTTTTAATTTCGTTCATTTTGATGACCGCACGTTGATGGAAGAGATGTTTGGACTTTGTGTGAAGGATCCGCTCCGGGTGAATAAAATCGAAGTTCGTATGGTTTGTCAGGACAATAGTATTATTTGGGTCAGAGGCGCGGCGAGGGTCATTCAAGCTCAAAATAAAATGAATATTTTATTGGTGTGTGAGGATATAACAGAGGCTCGTAAATTATCCGAGCAGATAACCTATCAAGCGCAACACGATAGCTTGACCGGCCTACTTAATCGAACCGAATTCGATAAACAAATACAACAGGCCTTGCGTTCCGCGCGTAATTCGAGAACTGAGTATGCCTTATGCTATCTCGATTTAGATCAATTTAAGGTCGTAAACGATACATGCGGTCATGTGGCCGGAGACGAGTTATTGAGGCAATTGAGCGTATTGATCAAAAGTCAAATCCGCCAAGATGATTTATTCGCGCGCTTGGGCGGAGACGAGTTCGGTATTTTGATGAAAGGTTGTTTATTGACGCAGGCCGCGATTACCTGTGAAAAAATCCGAAAGGCGATACAAGAGTTTCGTTTTGCTTGGGAAGATAGAACTTTTTCGATCGGCGTCAGTATTGGCATTGCCGGAATCAACAGTATCAGCGGTAATAGCACCGAATCGCTTAAGGATGCCGATGCGGCTTGTTATGCGGCCAAGGAAAAAGGCCGCAATCGGGTACATCTTTTTCGGCCCAATGATCAGGAATTGGCTTCCCGGCAGGGAGAAATGCAGTGGGTCGAGAAAATTCAACGAGGTATCGCTAATCATCAATTTCGCCTGTACGGACAGCCGATCGTGCCTATCGGCCATAACAATGAAGGTTTGCATTTTGAAACCTTGATTCGATACCAAGACGACGCCGGGCATATCGTACCTCCGGGCGCTTTTTTACCGGCTGCGGAACGTTATAATTTGGCGGCCGCCCTAGATAAATGGGTTATTGCTTCGTTATTCGAATGGCTGGCGATGCGTCCCGGGTTTATCGATAAGATGTCGTTATGTTCGGTTAATCTGTCGGGGTTATCGCTATCCGACGAAACGATGCTGGAATATATTTCCAATCGATTTAAGCAATGGGAAATTCCGACAGATAAAATTTGTTTCGAAATCACCGAAACTGCCGCGATTGCCAATTTATCGAACGCAACGCGCGCGATTAATGCGCTGAGAGACCGGGGCAGTTTATTTTCGTTGGATGACTTCGGTAGCGGTTTGTCTTCATTCGCGTACTTGAAAAATTTACCGGTGGATTTTCTCAAGATCGATGGTTTGTTCGTTAAAGACATTGTTGACGATGAGGTCGATTTGGCGATGGTCCGATCTATCAATGAGGTCGGTCATGTGATGGGTAAGAAAACAATTGCCGAGTTCGTCGAAAACGAGCGCATTTTAAAGCTGCTAAGTGAGCTGGGTGTCGATTATGCGCAAGGTTACGGAATCGGCAAGCCGGTATTATTAAAAGACCTTCGATTGATCAATCTGGCCGCTAAGGTTCAATAGCCCCGATCTCTGTTTTTTCATTCCGTCAAACAAATGCCGTTACTCGATTCATCCGCCCTCAAAAATTTAGCGCCTCGGGATGGCAACGTTTTTTTGCTCAAACAATATTACTCGTTAGACGAGGCGAACGAGCTGTTTGCGATATTGCTCGATAGGCTGGCTTGGCAGGAAGAATCGATATGGATGTTTGGAAAACCTGTCAACGTGCCGCGTTTGACATGCTGGTACGGCGATCCTGACGCGGTTTATGCCTATTCCGGCGTCAAGCATGAGCCATTGCCTTGGACGGCCGAACTGAATGCAATACGGCAACGAATCCAGTCGGATTTTACATATACTTTCAATAGCGTACTGGCAAATCTATATCGAAGCGGACAGGATTCGATGGGTTACCATGCCGATAACGAAAAAGAGCTGGGTATGAATCCGGCGATTGCTTCGTTGAGTTTGGGGGATGAGCGGCTGTTCCGGCTAGTTCATAACAAATCCAAGGAGAAGTTGGACTTGGTGCTGGGTCATGGAGATTTATTGATCATGGCCGGCTCGCTTCAGCATCATTGGCGCCATGCCATTCCAAAAACCGGGCAATTGAAATCGCCCCGGATCAATTTGACGTTTAGGAAAATCAGGGGTTTTTAAAAAGAAATTTAACTCGCGCGGAGGCCCGCTGTCCGCTGTTTCCCAAGCTGGAGCTCTCATCGTTATACATAAATTGTAGGATCACCTAGCGTTAGGTGTTACTGCCATTAAGTTAAGGGAAGCCCGTCATTCCGCCATGGACTGGCGGAATCCAGTGCCATGGATGGCAAGCTTTTGAGGCAAAGTAGATCCTGGATACAAGCATTACTTAATTCTGTGATGGCTTAAATTAATGGCAGTGAGCGTTAGGTGTGGGATATCCGAGGGTATTAAGTGACAATAAATGAAATCGAGGTTTCTGGTTCCCACGGTCCTCCGTGGGAACCCATACCTTGTCAGCCGAGGCAAGATCGGCATGTATTTCCACGCTGGAGCGGTGGGAACGAGGAAAACGGTAATTTTTGACTTAATGTATAACGATGAGAGCTAGAGCTTGGGAAAGAGCGTGAAATTCGGCGGGTCTACAACACATGCCAACTGCTCTTTCTAGGTTGAAGGATTAAAAATCGTATTCCAATACATTTTTTGCGCGCCGGCAAATTTCCCGTCCGTAGTCGGTCCATTGGCCTTGACCCCAGTAACGATAACAACTGGTTTGCGAGGATAGTAAGTGGAAGAGGGCATTGCGATAACGCGCATCGGAACTCGGTATTTTCGTTTTAATGACTTTTTCATTGAACAACGAGCTGATTTCTTCCATCGGTCCTAGCACGTTTTCATAACCGTGGACCCAGGATAAATCATTGGTCCAACTGCCGCCATCCATATGAAATCTATGGTCTTCTCCTTTAATCTCTTCGATGACTTTGGCCAAGCGATCCGAGCCATCTCCCGGCTTCATCCGCTGCCAAATAGCCCGTTGAAAAACCGGTTGAATTGCCGGCAGGTCATCTTCTTTTATGCCGATCGACCAAAGATGCTCTAGGTATTCGCTGGCATTCATCATCGGCACGTCGCTCCAAGAAGACTCTCTGGCGACTTCCATGAATTTGCCGGGAAATTCGTTCATCATGACGCCGCCATTCTCGCCGTCGGCGATTTGCGTCACTAATGGCGGCACCTTGTGTCCGGCTAGCATTAGCGTCGATAGGCTTTGCGCTTCATACCAAGGCTGCATTTGCGCTACCAGTTTGGTGTCGGAACCTTGGGTCTTAACAATGGCGATAATGCTCGCGGTTTCGCCGGCTGAGTTGGTGCAAACCAGACGATGCGGTAAATGCGGCTGACGCGGGTTGCTGCCGTCTTCGGGATGTTCGACGCTATGTTCTTGCACGAGCACCCATTGATAGCCGCAATCGACAAGAGTTTTAACGAATTCATAAGCGACATCCGGGTGATTGGGCAATGCCATTTCCGATGGCGAAAAGCCTCTGACGCGCTCTAAGGCTTGCCAACCGAAAATAGCCGCGAAATGCTGTTGCCACGCCAATACGTGTAAACGAAAATCCTGAACCGGGGTCGACGGTGCGACGGCATGTCCCCATGGCGCGCCTAACCATTCGACCGCGTGATTGAATTCGGGATTGCAAGTGACGGTTTTGAGCGTATCGAAAACATCGTGAAGCCCCATTTTGCGCAGGCCGTGGAACAGTGTGCCGGAATACTCCAGCATCGCGCGAGGGTTTTTGCCTTCACTGATTAATTGTGGGATAAACTCGCCTATCCGTTTGTAGCAATAATGGAACGCGCCGGCATTGTGATTGTCGCCGATATCGGGGTGTTCCATCATATATTGAAGATTGCTGATAATGGCCGCGGTCGACAAGTCGTCACCGCCCGCAGGAATCAACGGTTGATGCATGTGTAGTGCAATCGCGCAGGCGGCGCGAGTATTGCTGAAGTCTATTTTGCCGGCTTCTCGATAGAATTCTTGACGACGTCCTTGTCGGACGGCTTTCAAGACTTGTTCTTCGGCACCGCAAAAATTGGGAAATTCATCGACATATTCCGCAAGTTGATCCATTTGAGATTCCTCATTGGTTGAGTTTACGTTAGATTATATATGCGTTAATTGTCGCTCGGGCATGGGCTGCCGGGGCGACATCGTGGATTGCAATGGGCTTTGGCTTCCTTGAAAGCTTGATGACGGCATCCGGCCGATAGGGATGATGGGGGGTGAAGTATCAACGAAAAACGTTGGTTTAAGCGATTTCCGGCGAAAAAATACTCAACAGATTGGTCTTTCGGCCTATCTACTACTGCAAGCCGGAAAGAGTTACAGAGCGCAACTCTAGGCTCCTTTCCGGATGTTGTAGTCGAACAAAAATCCGGTGTCAATTGGGTAGGTTTATTCTTGGCAATCGGCTTAATTTTCTTGCTTATCAAAATTAATTTTATGTGTGATCTTAATCAATCATTTCGGGTTGGCAATAAGTTCGTGAATAGTTTCCAAGGTCGTTACACAGTCGTTAAGGTCTTCATGACAGCGATGTACCCAGGCTTCTCCCCAATAGAAGTTGCAACTGGTTTCCGAACGAAGTAAGTGCCACATCGTGGATTCTTGCAAATCCTCAAGTTTAGAGTTCATATCTGGTTGTTCTAAAGTCTGCCAGTGGGTTTCGTGAACGATTTTGCTGATCGCATGGACACGAGCCAAGGCGTCTTTTTGAGCTTGCGAGCCGGTCCATTGTTGAAAGTCGCGGCCGTGATGCCAACCGGTATTCCAAGCGCCGGGGCGGACATAGACCTCGCCATAGGTACCGTGCTTAGCCAGATAATCTTCCACAAATACGGGTCGAATATTGTCGGTGCCGTTTTGGGCTTGCGCCATGAATTCTTGATAAAAGACGCCCCAGAAGTTGTTATGAGGCGAGGTATCGCGGAACCATCCGCCATTGTCGCCATCGGAGCAGGTTGTTACTAATGGTTCAAAATCGCACCAACGCGTTCTGTCGTGAACCTCGCGGCTGAACCAACCGTAGTCCATTCCAGACTCTTGAGCGTTCGATAGATCTCTGTCTCTGACGATCACTACAATGCTATCGTTGCCGTTACGGGCTATGTGAGGCCGATAATGCAATTCTTCCCAGCTCATCGGTGTTAATGCTTCCACATGTTCGCTATCGACAAAGACATATTTATAGCCGAATCGTTTGAGTAGTGGAATCAACTCCATCGTGAAACCCATTTCAGGCGGCCAAAAACCCGAAAATTTCTCGCGGTTGAAGAGGTGTTTTCCTATACCCTGCCAGCGCTCCACCTGAGGCTCGCGATCGGCTACGGGTATCAGCGGCAGAACGGGGTGGTAATAAGCGGAGCCGAGTACTCGGATGATCTCTTCATTTTGGAGATACCATAGTAATGTACCGCAGTCGACTTTCCCGTATACGAGCTGCTGGAAAGACGGGTTCGACAGAGTTTCGAGTAAAGTTCCCGATAATGAGATGTGGACTTTACCCAAGCCTTGATATGGCCAAAGCGTTCTCGGAATCCGGTCAAGCGCAAAGAGAATTTTTTCCGCTTCCCAGGGCTCATGTTCCCAAAGAAACTCAAGGTTACCGGCTGGTTGGTGAAAATGTAAGGCTAGGGCATGATGGATCATAAGCGTAACCGTTAAAAAGTGGTGTGACCGTTAATTGATTTGACTAACCTTTATTAAGGATTCGGTCATAAATAACTTCCCTATTTGAATGCAAGGCAAGCCGGTTCGGTTGCTCGATTGGCAGGTGTCGGCGGCAGGGAAAGCCGTCGTCAAGCCTACACGGACGTATTCACGGCGCCCTGTCAAGCGAGTTACCGAGCCTGCTATAAAACTCAATAGCACAAGGAAGTTATTTTTCACGAAATCCTAAGACGCCATGCGACTTGATTCAATCAATCTTATCTGTACTTTAACACCGGCATTTCGAAATAAGCAACAACCTTGACGCCCTTATGGTTAGAATAAGGCTGAGGTTCCTCATCACGTCCTTCATTCTGAAAAATTGTTCGGTGATTTTGATAGCAGGGATGCGATTGACAGCCCTGTAAATATAACCCTTCTTAGATGAAAATTCGGCCCGTCGCCTATGCGCATAAAGCTAAAAACGGCCAACCCACATCACGCTCTTTCCCAAGCTCCAGCTTGGGAAAGACACCCCGGAAGCTCCAGCTTCCTGAACAGGTTACCCAAGCTGTGGACCTTGGGTAACAGCATAATAAAAGGCATGGGATGTGTCTATCGAGGATCGCCGTTTACCCAGCACCTAAATTATCAAGGATTGTTAACCATAGCCAATGGACTATGAAATTTAGGTGCTGGGTGAACCCATCCATGGGCGCTTGACGGCAGCTCCCTGCTGCCGACATCCTCGCTAGCCACACCCCTACCTTCATAAAGTTAGCTAATTTTTGAGTATAAAGGGAGTAATTATCAAGCACTCAAGGCTTTCAAAACCGCCTGCAGCGTGTCGTTTGCGTCACCGAACAGCATGCGGGTGTTTTCCATCACGAACAAGGGATTGCCGACGCCGGCGTATCCCGAGGCCATGCTGCGCTTCATCGCGATCGTCGTTTGACCCTTCCAGACTTCAAGAACCGGCATGCCGGCGATCGGGCTGTTCGGGTCGTCGAGCGCCGACGGATTGACGATATCGTTTGCGCCGATCACCAGCGTGACATCGATATGGGGGAAGTCTTCGTTGATTTCCTCCATTTCGAAAACAATGTCGTAAGGCACTTTAGCCTCGGCCAGCAGTACGTTCATGTGGCCGGGCATGCGTCCCGCAACTGGGTGAATACCGAAACGCACATTCTTACCCTTGTGGCGGAGCAGTTTAGTGATTTCAAACACAGTATGCTGCGCCTGTGCGACTGCCATGCCGTAGCCCGGAACGATCACGATGTGTCCCGCCGACATCAGCAATTGCGCGGTTTCTTCCGGCGTGATCGGATTGACGTCGCCGACGATTTCAGCCGCCGCCCCGCTACTACCGGTACCGAAACCGCCGGCAATCACGCTAAGAAAATGCCGGTTCATCGCACGGCACATGATGTAGCTCAAGATTGCGCCGCTGCTACCGACCAACGCGCCGGTAACGATCAATAAATCATTACTGAGCATAAAGCCGGTCGCGGCCGCGGCCCATCCCGAATAACTATTCAGCATCGAAACGACGACCGGCATATCCGCGCCGCCGATCGCCATGACCATGTGCACGCCGAAGGCCAGCGCGATAAGCGTCATCAACAATAACGGAAACATGCCGCCGCCGGTTTCTGCTTGCGCGAGAAACCATTTACCGAACAAAACCGCCAAGATCAGCAGACTAAGATTAAGCCAGTGCCGGGCGGGCAATATTAGCGGTTTCCCGTCGATACGGCCGCTGAGCTTTCCGAATGCGATCACCGAACCGGAAAACGTAATCGCGCCGATCAGCACGCCGACATAAATCTCGATTTCATGTATGGTTTTTTCGACTCCGAAAAGCGAAGTGCCTTCCTCGATAAAATTCGCGTAGCCGACTAGAACCGCCGCTAGACCGACCAGGCTGTGCATGATTGCAACCAATTCGGGCATTTGCGTCATTTCGACTTTCAGAGCGGCTTTGACGCCGATGGAGCCGCCGATCAGCAAAGCGATGATCAGCGTGACATAGGCCGTGACCGAATCGCTCAGCACGGTGGCTAAAATCGCGATGGTCATGCCGGCCATGCCGTAATAATTGCCGCGACGGGCGGTCTCTTGATTGCTGAGTCCGCTCAGGCTCAAGATGAACAGAACGGCCGCCGCGATGTAAGACATTGAAACTAGACTTTGAGACATGGGACCTTCCTATTTCCTGAACATTTCTAACATACGGCGTGTTACGACAAAGCCGCCGACGATATTGATCGACGCGACCAGTACGGCGAGACCGGCCAATAACGTCATCAAAAAGCCCGGCGCCGAGACTTGAATCAGAGCGCCAATCACGATGATGCCGCTAATCGCATTGGTAACGCTCATCAACGGCGTATGCAGCGACGGCGTGACATTCCAGATCACTTGATAGCCGATGAAGCAGGCTAGCACGAACACGGTGAAATGCGACATGAACGATTCCGGTGCGACCGAGCCGACACTGAACAGCGCCAGGCCGCCGAGAATCAGCGGAAGCAGTTGCTTGACCGGTTGTGGTATCGGTAATCCTGATGGTTTCTCGATGACGGCCGGGACTTTAGTATCTTCCGTTGTTTTCGGCGCGACAGACAATGTCGGCGGAGGTGGTGGCCAAGTAATCTTGCCTTCCTTGATAACCGTGGCGCCGCGTATCGCTTCGTCTTCCATGTCGATATTGAGTTGCCCGTTTTTCTCGGGACAAAGATCGGTTAATAAATGTCTTAAATTGGTGGCATAGAGCTGGCTGGATTGATTCGCCAAACGGCTGGGAAGATTGCTGTAGCCGATGATCGTGACGCCATGCTCGACAACCACCTTGTCTTTTTGCGTGAGTTCGCAGTTACCGCCTTGTTCCGAGGCTAGATCGACGACGATGCTGCCGGACTTCATCGATTCGACCATTGCTTTCGTGATCAACTTCGGTGCCGGTTTTCCGGGAATCAAAGCGGTCGTGATGATGATGTCGACATCCTTGGCTTGTTGCGCGAACAAAGCCATTTCGGCTTCGATGAATTCCTTGGACATGGTTTTGGCATAGCCGCCGGTGCCGGAGCCTTCTTCCTCGAAATCCAGCATCAAGAATTCGGCGTCCATGCTTTCGATTTGTTCTTTGACTTCGGGGCGGGTGTCGAAGGCCCGGACGATCGCACCGAGCGATTTCGCGGCGCCGATCGCGGCCAGCCCTGCAACGCCCGCGCCGATGACCAGGACTTTGGCTGGCGGAATTTTACCGGCCGCAGTGATTTGACCGGTAAAGAAGCGGCCGAAATGTTGAGCCGCTTCGATAACGGCGCGGTAGCCGGCAATGTTGGCCATCGAACTGAGCGCATCCATTTTTTGCGCGCGGGAGATGCGAGGGATGCTGTCCATCGCCATTACCGTGGCGTTTTTCGCGGCCAGTTTCTGCATTAATTTTTCATTTTGTGCGGGCCAAATAAAGCTGATTAAATGACCGCCGTCCTTGAGCAATTCGGCTTCGTCTTTTTTGAGTTTCGGATGTTTTTGCGGCGGACGTACCTTCATGACTACATCGCAGTCCCGCCAAATTTTTTCGGGGCTATCGATGATTTCAACGCCGGCTTTTCGATAGGCTTCATCCGAAATATCGGCACCGAGACCCGCGCCGGATTCGACCGCGACCGAAAAACCGAGCTTGATGATTTTTTCGGCTGCCTCGGGCGTCGTCGCGACGCGCTTTTCACCTTCGTGTACTTCTTTAGGGATACCAATTTTCATAGTGCTTCCTTTTTGTTTTTGTTTAAGCACATCGTCCCGGTATGAGGGCTACTGACCGATTAGACCTGTGGGCTTATAGGGCAATATCGTTGTTGATGTGCCGTGAATCGAGTCGAGCGTTATGAAATACGAAGTTAATTAAACTCCGCTTGCGGAGCATAGGCAATTCGCCATTGCATTTCAATAACTATTGATAATAACTGCGAGAAAGCCCAATCGAGGTAATTATTCAAATCCCCTATAGTTCCCACGCAGAGCGTGGAAACTATAATTGCCGGGGACTGAATAGTTACAAACGAAGTGCTTTCGGTATCCATCTTTAGCAGGATGGGTTATTTAACCCGTCCTGCTAAGGGTTTGGTCATAAATAACTTCCCTGTTTTTTGATTCAGGGTAGGCAGGTTCGGTAACTCGTTTGACGCAAGTATTCAGGCCCCTCTTTGAAAAAGAGGGGCTAGGGGAGATTTCTTAAATAAATCCCCCTCAATCCCCCCTTTTTTCAAAGGGGGAGGCCAACAATAACGCCTGAATTGCGGTAATTTGCCAACGGGGTCTGAATACTTACCGTTTGACAGGTGTCGGCGGCAGGGAAAGCCGCCGTCAAGACTACACGGACGTATTCATGGCGTCCTGTCAAGCGAGTTACCGAACCCGCTACAAAATTCATAGAACAAGAAAGTTATTTGTCACGAAATCCTAAGGATGTACCAGCTTTGCGTTTTAGCTAAAGAAACTTGCTAATCAGGGCATTTCAAGTTTTCTTTAATATGAAATGAATGAACCTGAAAAGCTTGCCGAAGCGGGGAAAAGCCGTTAGATTGTTTAAACTTAAACAAGGAGGTTACATATGCACCCAACACCGCTCACCATTCCGTTCAATCACTACCGATTCCATTTCGAAACCGAACATCCGGTTCGTCTGCCGGCTTTTCCCGGTTCCGCCTGGCGCGGCGCATTCGGCCATGCATTAAAAAAGACCGTTTGCGTCGTTCGTAATACGCCTTGCGCGCAATGTCTATTAAAAAACGCCTGCGCCTACAGCGTCGTGTTCGAAACGCCGCCGCCACCGGGTAGCGAGAAAATGCGAAAATACAATGCAGCGCCGCATCCTTTCGTATTACGGTTTCCCCGGCAAGACGCCATCGACACGAACTATACGTTAGATATGATCTTATTCGGACATGCCGAACGTTACTTTCCGTACATCGTTCATGCATTGCAAAAGGCCGGGCTCGACGGCATCGGCGGACACCGACAACGCTTCGAACTGCATCATATCGATTATCTCGATTCCATGGAGGGCGGGCAAACCCTATATCGCGAGGGTGAACTGCAACCGAGGCCGCCGGCATCGATGCCTAAGATACCCGATCCGCCTGAATCGATTACGATCTTATTGGAGACGCCGCTACGCATCAAACAAGACGGAAAAAACCTGACGCCGGATCATTTTAACTTCGGCGCATTCTTCGCCAACCTGCTGCGCCGTCAGTCGATGCTCAGCTACTTTCATACCGACAAGCCGCTCGAAACCGACTTTGCCGGACTGACCAAACAGGCATCTGCAACGCATTGCACCGAAACCAAACTTCAATGGCATGACTGGACGCGCTACTCGTCGAGACAACAAACCGAAATGAACATGGGCGGACTGCTCGGCCGATTCAGTTTAGACATGCAAGGCAATAATGAAGCATTTTGGCCTTATCTTTGGCTAGGCCAATGGACGCATGCCGGCAAGGCGACCAGCATGGGGCTCGGCGCCTACACGATAAAGCCGACAAGCTTGCCAAGTGAAGAAAAGTCAACGAAGTAAGGTAGGATCGAATGACTACCCTGTGGGAGCGATCCCCAGATCGACCCTCACCTAACGCTAGGTGAGGGTAAGCCGCAAGGCCCAAGCACCGAAAACTTATAAAAAAAAGAAGAACAACCCAATGCCGAACACAACCCTATTCGCCGTAACCGGCCTAACACCGCAAATCGTCACCGAAACGCTCTACGCTCTGCACAAGCAGAAAGACGAAATGCCCGCGCGCATCCATATCCTAACCACGGCCGAAGGCCGGCAACGAGCCAAGCTAACATTGATCAACGACGGCTGGCTCAAGAGATTTTATCAAGACTACGATTTGCCCATGCCGCCCTTCGACGAAAGCGACATCCATTTACTGCAACGCGATAGCGGCGAACCGCTGCTGGACATCCGCAGCCGCGAAGACAACCAAGCGATGGCCGACGGCATCACCGAATGGATCAGACAACTGACCGCCGACCCAAACCGCGAACTTCACGTATCGATCGCCGGCGGCAGAAAAACCATGGGCTTCTACGCCGGCTATGCACTGTCGCTTTACGGACGTTCGCAAGACCGGCTCAGCCATGTCCTGGTATCGCCAGACTACGAATCGCATCCGCAGTTTTATTACCCGACGCCGCAGTCGCAAATCATCTACGGCAACGACCCGACCCGAAAACCGCTGGACACGCAACACGCCGAAGTCGTCCTGGCCGACATAGCCTTCGTGCGCTTACGCCACGGCCTCGACCCGGCTTTACTCGAAGGCAAGACCAGCTTCAGCCGCGCCGTGGCCAACGCTCAACAAAAACTCGGCCCGCCCGAATTGACCATCGACTTCAAACAAAGAACCCTCAGCGCGCACGGCGCCGCGATCAAACTCAAACCGGTCGAACTGGCGTTTTATCTATGGCTGCTCAACCGGCAAGCGCACAACATGCCGCCTGTCACATGCCCGTCCGACGGCGTGCCCGACATGGAATACATGTTCGAATACCTAAAAAGCTACCGGCAAATCGCCGGCGAACTGGGCTTGTCCGACCGAACCTTGAAAACACTGGAAGAGGGCATGAGCAAAGCCTTTTTCGAACAAAGAAAATCCGGAGTCAACAGCCGGCTAAAAGAAGCGCTAGGCGTCAACGCCAAACCCTACCTGATCGCCGCAGTTGGCAAGCGGCCCAGGACGGGGTATTGGATACCGTTGGAAGTAGGGCAGATACATTATCAGGAGTCATAAATATGCAAGAACAAGAAAAAAGAAAATTATTGGATCAATCGAGCCGCATCGCCTTATCTGCTTTTTTACACGATTTAGGCAAGTTTGCCGAACGGGCGAGGATACCGGTCGACCAAGAAATACTAGACGCCAACAAACAGCTTTATTGTCCGCATCGGAAAAATCATGTCGATGACAAAGGCTGGTTCAGTCATGTTCATGCAGCCTATACGGGTTTAGCGATGGATTTGATCGAAGAATCCATGCCCGAGTTGAAAGGCACCGATTTCGCGCCTTTCGGTTCGTGGAAATCCAAGGAAGCCGATGACTCGTTTATCAATGCCGCAGCCAAGCATCATAAGCCGGAGACCTTTTTACAATGGATCATCGCGACGGCAGATCGCGTGGCATCGGGCTTCGACCGAGAAGAATTCGAAACCTACAATCACGGCGAAGATATTACAGAGACGGGCAAAAATCACTACACCGCAAGGCAGTTGACCTTGTTCGAGCAAATACGTTTGCATAGCGAAGACAAGCAACACTATGCGTATCGCTATCCGCTCAAACCGCTGTCGCCAAATAGTATTTTTCCGGTAAAGAGCGAGAAATGCGAAGGCAACGACGACAAAGCCGCACAAAAGGAATATGAGAAGTTATGGCAGGGCTTTGTCGAGGCGTTGAAATTATTGCCGAAATCGCACCGTAACAACTGGTCGTTATGGCTGGATCATTTTGAAACCTTATGGGGCGTTTATACACAAGCCATTCCTTCCGCCACGGCATTCAATATCCGCCCGGATGTTTCGTTATACGACCATTCCCGAGTCGCGGCGGCGCTGGCAACGGCATTGTGGCGTTATCACCACGAGCGGGGCGAAACCGATGAAAACGCTGCCAAAGCACTCAAAGCCCAAGAACAAAGCTGGCAAGAGAAGAAGATTCTACTGATTCAAGGCGACTTTTTCGGTATTCAGGATTTCATTTTCGCCAGCGGCGGCGAAACCAACAAGAGAGCCGCCAAATTGCTGCGCGGCCGTTCATTTTATGTCTCATTGCTCAGCGAATGCGCGGCGCTCAAGGTTTTGGAAGCATTGGCTTTACCATCCACGAGCCAAGTCATCAACGCCGCCGGCAAGTTCATGATCGTCGCGCCGAATACGCCGGCGACTATTGAAACGCTGCAACAGGTTCAGCAAGAGTTAAACGACTGGTTTTTACAGCATAGTTGGGGGCAAGCAGGGGTCGGATTAGCTTGGACGGATGCCTCGTGTAACGATTTTCGGCGCGGTAAAGCCGGAAAGCCAAGCCCCTATATGAGACTGATTACTAAACTATTCGATCAACTGGAGATTACCAAAAACCAGCGGCTGAATCTGTGCGGTGATACAGAGGCGCCGATCGTATTCAAAGACTTTCTCGACAGCTTTGATAATGCAAAAGGCGTTTGCAAAATTGACGGAAAATCGCCGGCCAGCGAGCAACTCGACCAAGAAACCAGCATTAGCCGATTGGCGTGGGACCAACTGAAAACCGGGGAGTGGTTGACGCGCCGGGAGCGTATTCTGATCACTCGGCAATCCTTGAATATGTCCAGCACACTCAAAATACCGGTGTTCGGCTACCATATCGGTTTTGCCGAAAACCAAGACATCCAAGGTAAATTCGGCGAACAGGCCAAAAACGGCAATCTGCTCAGGGCGTGGGATTTTTCGCTGCCGAAATCTGCGGATGGCGCATTGTGGAACGGTTATGCCAGACGAACGATCAATGCCTATGTGCCGATATTTGATGACAAGGCGCAAGCGGAGGCGCTATTGGGCAAATATGCCGGCGAGGACAAATTGGAATTGGGCGATGCGAAAACGCTCAATCATATTGCCTGCGAAGATCAAACCTTGCAGGAAAACCATCGATGGCAGGGTATTACGGCACTTTCGACCTTAAAAGGCGATGTCGATAATCTCGGCATGATCTTTCAATCGGGACTTGGAGACGATACCAGTTTCAGTAAAACCGCCGCCTTGTCCCGGCAAATCAACGCATTCTTTACGATTTATTTACCATGGCTGTGCCGATCCGATGACCAATATCGAAACACCTACACGGTCTTTGCCGGCGGCGACGATTTTTTTCTGATAGGTCCTTGGCTGTCGCAGATAAATATGGCCGGCAAAATGCGGCAAGCTTTTCAAGAATACGTCGCGCACAATCCCGAAGTACACTTTTCCGCCGGTATCAGCACCACCAAGCCCGGCCTGCCGATCAATCAGTTGGGCGAAATGGCGGAGGATGCGCTGGAGCGAGCCAAAGCGCATAATCCCGGTCAAGTTGCGCCTTCGCCCAAAAACGCCGTCAACTGTTTTAATCAAGCCATGGTTTGGAAAGAGTTCAGCGCCTTGGCAACCCGCCGGAAACGTTTGCAGGAACTCAGCGAAGACATGGACTTAAGCACCGGCTATGTTTACGGCCTGCTCAACTTGATCGACATGGCCGAGAAGGTCGACGAAAAGCCGGAAAACGCGATTTGGCATAGCTACTTCGCTTACCGTACCGTGCGCATGCTGGAGCGCAACAAGCATCTCGATAAAGAACAGCGTAAACGCCGACAAGCGGAACTGGCTGAGGAAATCGCCAATGCCGGCATCATTCGGCACGGCAGTAATTATCGAGTCGCGCTGTTTTGCCACCTATACCAGCAACGCGATTAAGTGATTTCGGAAGCGACGCTGCGTCGCGGCCTTCATCGTTCCCACGCTCCAGCGTGGGAATGCATCCGAAGACGCTCCGCGTCGAGATAGGAAACACTATGGGAAGAAGCCGCTACACGATAAAAGAACCGGGCCAGCCGCATTTTCTAACCTGCACCATAATGGAATGGCTACCGGTCTTCACGCGTCCGGAGACCGTGCAGGTACTACTCGATTGCTGGCAATATCAACGCAAAGAGCAAGGCTTGAAACTATACGGCTTCGTCGTGCTGGAAAATCATCTGCACTTCGTCGCACATTCGGAGCGCTTGGATAAATGCCTGAATAGCTTCAAATCCTATACGGCACGGAAGATCATCGATTACCTACAAGAAAATCGAGTCGATCGCATCCTGGACCGGCTTCGTTTCGCAAAACGAGCGCATAAAACGGATAGAGCGTATCAGTTCTGGCAAGAAGGCGCGCATGCCGAGTTGGTACTCAACGAAGCGATGATGAGGCAGAAGCTGGATTACATTCACCATAATCCGGTAAAGCGGGGTTATGTCGCAAAGCCGGAGCATTGGCGTTATTCCAGCGCGGCGAATTATTTTGGCGGCGAGCCTCTGCTTGAGATAGACCCGTGGTGAAGTCGAATGGCTCTTTTACTCGGGACGCGGAGCGTCCCGGGATGCATTCCCACGCCGGAGCGTGGGAACGATAAGAGCTTTAAAACATGGCTCCCACGCTCCGGCGTGGGAGCAAGCCTAAGCCGCTCTTGCGGCGCGAAATGAAATTTAAGCGACATAGACAAACAGGAGAACAACATGGAAATAAACATCGGTAAACCGGGCGAAAAAATCAACCCGGACTTGTTCAATGACATAGCCAAAAATGTGGCCAAAGTTGTTGCGAGCGGAGGTGACAGAGTCAATAAGGCAACTCAACTCAGAAAGTTTTATGACGAAATTGTTTTATGGGACAGCAAGGTACGCCAAAATCCTGAAAAATTTGATGATTATTTACCCTTTATTCGGATGATCAACGCCAAGGCAGCATATGCGAGAGGCCGTAAGTTAGTCGATGACAATTTTGTTGACTTGATCCATAAAGGGTTGCAACAAGTCATCTGTGCTCAAACCCTGCACACATTCAAATTATTCATGGAAGCCTTCATGGGCTTTTATAAACAAGAACGCCCAAATTGATCGGAGGCAACAATATGCAACTTACCAAAATACAAAAACTTACCGGCCAAATCGAATTATTGAGTGGTCTTCATATCGGTAGCGGCAACACCGAAATTCATATTGGCGGCACCGATAATCCGGTTATCAAAAATCCTATTACGCAACAGCCTTATATTCCCGGTTCCAGCATCAAAGGCAAAATGCGTAGCCTCCTGGAATGGCAATTAGGCGTGGTCGGACAAACGGATGGGCAACCGCTTAGCTTCAAACACTTGAAGAAACTCGATGGCAACGTGTTAGATAAAGCGAAAGCCTTAGTCAAATTGTTCGGAGGCGCGCCCGATGGCGATATTGCTTCGGAACTATTGGCTGAAATTGGCCCGAGCCGGCTATCGTTTTGGGATTGTTCGTTATGCCCGGAGTGGGCGAAAGAAATGGATGACAAAAACCTGCTGCTGACGGAAACCAAAATGGAAAACATGATCGACCGAATCAAAGGCACGGCCGAGCATCCTCGCAACACCGAGCGCGTCCCTGCAACCGCCAAATTCGATTTCAATCTGACGATTCGCGTTCATGACGATGAAAACTTACTCGATACCGTGCTGCAAGGCATGAAATTGTTGGAATTGACCGGCCTGGGCGGTTCCGGATCGCGCGGTTACGGCAAAATCGTCTTTCGAGATTTGCAACTGGAAGGCCGAAACATTCAAACGGAACTCGAACAACTCGATTTAAAAGAGGCCGTCTGATGCAATGCTTTAGTGTGACGCTTACGCCGTTGTCGGCATTCGCGACGCCGCTAAAAGGCGATACCTTGTTCGGTCAACTGTGTTGGGCGATTCGCAACCGGTTCGGTGAAGCAAGCCTGACCGAGCTATTAAATGGTTATACTGAAGGTAGGCCTTTCGCGGTCGCATCCGATGCCTTTCCGCAAGGTTATCTACCGTTACCGAAACTACCGTTTAGCTATTATCGTCCGATCGACGGAACGGATCGAAAAGCCGTCAAAAAGCGTTGTTGGCTAGCCGAAGCGGAAATCGAAAAACCGGTGTCGGAATGGTTGGGCTTGGCGAAAACGGCGGCAGATATCGCCGGCGACTTCGGTAAATTGAGTGAAAAACATCCACAGCCCCACAATACCATCGACCGGCGAAGCAATACGACAGGCGAGGGAGGTTTTGCTCCCTATAGCATCGAACAGGAATGGTTCATTCCCGGTCTGCGTTGGCATATCTATGTGCTATTGGATACCGAGCGGTTGAGCGCGGAGGATTATCAAAATTGCCTGACCGATATCGGCGAATTCGGCTTCGGACGCGATGCCAGCATCGGGCTTGGTAAATTCAAGCTGGAAGCATTTCAAGCCGCCGAGTTACCTTCTCAAGCCGATGCCAATAGCAGTTTGACGCTGGCGCCATGCGCTCCGCAACGCATGGGCTTTGCGCCTGAACGCAGCTATTATCAACTCTTCACCCGATTTGGCCGGCACGGCGATATCGCCGTTCACCAAGCAGGCAAACCGTTCAAAAATCCGATTCTATTGGCGCAAACCGCCGCGCTCATGGCTACGATGCCCTCGGCGTCCGGTTTTATCGGCCAAGGCATCGGCGGCAACGGCGAACTCTCGAAAACGCTGCCCGCCACGGTACATCAAGGCTATGCTCCCGTCATAGCCGTCAATTTTCAAGCCAAGGAATGTTCATGACACATTTTTTGAATCACTACACGCTGAAATACACACCGTTATCGCCCATTCACATTGGCGCCGATGAAAGCTACGAGCCGGGCAATTATGTTATCGACGATGAAGCAGGGGCTTTATACAGTTTCGATAGCCGGGCTGCGCTGGCTGGTTTGAGCGACAGCGACAGACAACAATTATTGGCTATCGTCAACGGCAAGCCCGATGACACGATGCTAACCAAGGTGCAATCTTTCTTTCATAACCATAGAGAGAAACTACTGGCCTTTGCCAAGCCCCCCGTGCCAACGGCCGGCGGAATCAAATCGTTGTATCGAAAACGGATCGGCCAAACCGCGCAACACGAAGGTCAAGGCCGAAGAGTCATCAACAAGTTGGAAATCGATCGCACCTTTTATAATCCGGTCGACGGCCTTCCGCTCTTACCGGGCAGCAGTATCAAAGGCGCTATAAGGACAGCGCTGTTAGACGATATCAATGACGGAAAGTCCTTGATCGACCGTAAACAAACGAACCAAAAACTGCAAGAATCCTTGTTTGAAGGGAAGTTTCATACCGATCCGATGCGGCTTATATCGGTCGGCGACGCGGGCTGGCAAGGCAAAGCCGATAAGCCGGCTTGCCAGGTACAATTCGCCGTCAATCGCAAACGCAAGCCTGTCATAAAAAACGGAAAATTGCTGCAATCGCAAGCCGAAGTGAGCAATCTTTATCAATTGTTGGAATGCGTGGCGCCTCATCATTACCAAGGTTTCACCGGCAGTTTAACGCTGTTGGATACGCAATCCGTCGTTCAAGATAACCGCAAACTGCCCAAGCCACACTTGCACTGGACAGCACAAGACATCGCCAAGGCCTGTAACGATTTTTATATGGGCTTGTTTTGGAGAGAAATCAACGGCATGAAAGAAAGGGATTATTTACAAGTCGATTGGCTCAGACAGATTGAACAGTTAATGGATAAAGGGCTTACTCAGCGATTGCATAACGGCGAAGCCTTCCTGCTGCGTGTTGGCAGGCATAGCGGAGCCGAGGCTTTAACCCTCAATGGCGTTCGCAACATTAGAATCATGCAGGGCAGAGGCGAAAAGCCGAAATGGGAAAATCAACCCAAAACCTGGTGGCTGGCCGCCGACGACATCGGCAATCGAACCAATCTGCTGCCATTCGGATGGCTCTTGGTCGAAATCGATCCGAAAACCCCGGATAGCCGACTGCAAAACTGGCTGGAGCAAGGCAATCAAGATTTGGTCGATTGGCTGCAGCGGCAATCGGCCAAACAAAACGCACTCAAGCAACAAGCCGAATTAAGGCAACAACAAGAAGAAGCGAAAAAACAGGCCGAGCAACAACGCGCAGAGGAAATGCGCCTGCAACAAGAGGCGGAGCAGCAACGCCTGGCAGCATTAAGCCCGATAGACCGGGAAGTCGAAGAATTTCTAAAACCGTTTCAACAACAAGAACACGACACCCGCTTGCTGCAAGCCTTGGAATCGGACCGATGGCAGGGAGAAGACGCCAAACGTATTGCCCAAAAAATCAAAGAGTTGATGGCCGATGCAGGCAAATGGCTTCCGGATTTTGAAGGAACGAATAAGCAAAAAGTGAAACTGAAACAACGCAGCTTGAAAGTGCTTGCCTATCTACAGGATTGATTTTTATCCTCGTTCCCACGGTCCTCCGTGGGAATGCATACCGATTTTGCTTCGGCAGCCAATGTTTGCGTTCGCAAGGAGGACCGTGGGACCCTGACAGGGACGCTTTAGCGTACCCGAACCGCAGAGCGGTTCGGGCTGCATTCCCACGCAGAGCGTCACTGCCATTAAGTTAAGCCATCACTGTATAAGTAATGCTTGCATTCAGGCTCTAGTGTGCCTCAAAAGCTTGCCATCCATGGCACTGGATTCCGCCAGTCCATGGCGGAATGACGGGCTTATTAACTTAATGGCAGTGACGCAGAGCGTGGGAACGATAATCTACAACTAAAAATAATCAAACCATGACCCAAATCCTAATCTGCACCGTCGGCGGCAGTCATCAGCCGATCGTAACCGCCATCAACGACCTGCGCCCCGACTTCGTTTTGTTTGTCTGCACCGACAAAGATCCCGCAACCGGGCGGCCCGGTTCCGTCGTGCAAATTACCGGCAGCGGCAATTGCATCAAAGCCGAGCCCAAGGACGACAAACCCAGCCTGCCCAATATCCCGGCGCAAACCGGATTGACGCCGGAACAATACGAGGTGTGTACGACTTTATCGGACGACTTGGACCAAATCTACGCCGATTGCAATCGAGCACTGGATGGACTGGTGCGGCGCTTTCCGAACGCGTCGATCATGGCCGATTACACCGGCGGCACCAAATCGATGAGTGCCGGATTGGTCATGGCGGCGATGGAACGGCAAGACATTCAACTGCAACTGGTAACCGGCAGCCGAGCCGATTTGATCAAGGTACATGACGGCTCGCAATACGCGGCCTTGGCCAATATCGAACAAATCCGCTTCGAACGGCAAATTTCGCCATATCGTCAAGCGTGGAGTCGTTTCGCTTATGGCGAAGCCGAGGCCGGGCTCAAAGACATCAGAGCGCCGAACCAGGCGCAATTACGCAGCCGGTTCACGCGTTTTCGCGACTTGAGCCGCGCTTTTGCCGAATGGGACAACTTCAACCATCAAACCGCGCTCGATCTGTTGCAAAACTACGCGCCCGGCTTGCCGAACGAACTTAGAGCCTATTTGCCGATAGCAATGCGTTTGCGCGACCAACGGCCGGAAAAACGCGAGCCGGCGCAACTGCTCGACTTGTATCTCAATGCCCGGCGCCGCGCCGCGCAAGGCCGCTACGACGATGCCGTCGCGCGGGTTTACCGCTTGATCGAATGGACCGCGCAATGGCTGCTGAAATCGCATTGCGGCATCGATACGTCCAACATCGCGAAAGCCGAAATTCCCGCCGGCATGGAGCTGACGGCCAATAGAGAAGGAGTTTATCAAGCCGGTTTATTTCAGGCTTGGCAGTTGGTCAAGGTCAAAACCCAAGGTGCGGCTGCCGAATTTATCAAGGCGGAAGAAAAAAACTTGCTCAATCAAATCAAAAGCCGCAATCAATCGATCCTGGCGCACGGCTTCGCGCCCGTTCAACAGCCGCATTGGCTACAACTGGCGGACTGGTTGGAAAAGCACTTTTTACCGATGTTACTGAACGAAAGCCGTCGAGTCGGGATAAAAGACATGCCGCCGCAATTGCCGCAAAGTTATGACTTGTAAATTTATCAATAGAAGACTTGGTAGCTGAGCGCAGCTACTGTGGGATCGATCCCTAGATCGCCCCTCAGTGAGGGGAAGCCGCAACGGCAAAGCTTTGAAAAAAAGCGGTTAACCTAAAAAGAGCAGTTGACATGTGTTGTAGACCGTTCGTGCTGAGCCAAGTCGAAGCATGAAGGGTCTACAACACTTTCACCGTCTTGGTGGAGCCTCAAACTACCGTTCACCCTTCGACGGGGCTCTCCTGAGCGCGCAGCCGAAGGGCTCAGGGCGAACGGTAGTTTGAGGCTCTCAACTGCTCTTTTTAGGGTTAAACATTGCAGGCTTCGAATACGACAGAGACAGCTTTACGGCACCGACTCTCCCTCACCTAGCGTTAGATGAGGGACGACGAAGGCGTCGCTCCCACAAACAATACCCGTATCTTCTACAATAGCGCCTCTCCCAAATGATCAATCAATGAAAAATATCGTACTCATGACCCTTGGCGCCAGTTGGGCCGTCGTTCCCGAAGTATACGGCTTTTTGGCGCCGGACCGCTTGCCGCTGTATGCCGAACATCCCGAAAACGAATCTTTCGAACGACTTCGAAACGAATACGGCTTACAAGCACCGGACGAAATCTGGCTGTGCACCACGCAAGGCGAAGCCACCCAAAAAAGCCTAAGTTCATTGACCGCATGGAGCCGGCTACTGACAAAACCCATGACATTGCGTATCTGGCAAGCAGCCGATACCGACGAACTAGCCACTCAAGCGGAATGCGAACGGATGCGCGAATTGATCGCTCGCGCCTGTCTGAAAGCACACGCCGAAGCTCGGGGCGGACAAGTCGTTCTATCGCTGGCCGGCGGACGCAAAACGATGAGCGCCGATTTGCAATGGGCGGCGGGTTTATTCGGCTGTCAAGCATTGCTGCATGTGGTCGGCAAAGATTTCAAAGTCATGCCCAAAGCATTGCAAGACGCGGCGCCGGAATTGTTCACCCGGCCCTTCGATACGGACTGCTGTCTTGCCGTTACACCGCTCATTACCGGCAAAACCCAGCGCAGCGATTTGCTGGATTTGCGCATGGACCGGACCGAAGCTATCGCCACCGAAGCCTTTTCATTGCCGCTACCGCAGTCGGGTTGGTCGCAAGTCTGGGCGGTCGATACGCCATCGTTGGTGCAAGAACTGAAAAAACGCGAACAACACGGCAGCCGCTTGCTAGGTAATTATCTATCCGAACTCGGCCGCAGCGAACATCACGAAAACTGGCGCAGTCTTTACCGGCTGCCGCCGAGAACCATAGAACAGCTAAGAACCGTGCCGCTCGATGTACAACATCTCGATTGGCTGGATATGCTGCCGAAAGCCGACTTGCATCGGCATATCGGCGGCTGTTTGGATCTAAAAGCCCAACGACGAGTCGCCGAAGCAGTCTGGCAAAGCCTGACGCAACAGGAACAACAACGAGCGAGGGGCCATTGCCGGCCCTTGTTGCAAAGCATTGAATGGCCTTGGCATTGGCCGGAATCTTTGAAAATACAAGGCGTTCGCAGTCATAACAGCGCCGCGTTGCTAAGGTATGCCGACGACGAGCAACTGCAAAACAACCTCTGGCGTTGTACCGAACCGCGCATCGCATTAACGAGCCGGCATCCGCAAAAATTTGCAGCCTACGAACGGCCCGGCGAACTCACCGGTTCCGCTATATTAAGTCATCCTGCGGCAATCGAACCCTACGCGCAAGCCATAGTCGAACAAGCCGTGCAAGAAGGCCTTGCCTATATCGAATTGCGTGGAAGTCCCCAGAAATATGGCGATGGTCTGGTGTTTCTGGAGTGTTTTTATAGCGCCCTGAAAAAAGCACTGACAAGCTTGCCGGACGGAAAAAAACCGCAATTTCGCTTTATCGTGATCGCAGACCGGCGCGATATTGAAGGAGACCGAACGGCAAGACTGCAACAAACCATTGAATTGGCGATCACGGCGCAGCATCAATGGCCTGATTTTGTGGTCGGACTGGACATGGCCGGCGACGAACAGCAAACTCGGCCCTCGGAAATCGCCGGATTGTTTACGCCTGCATTCGAACAATGCCTACCGATTACCATCCATGCCGGAGAAGGCCAGCCGGCCGAATCGATCTGGCAAGCCGCCTATCATTTGCATGCGGACAGAATAGGTCATGGCCTGACTTTAAATGACAATCCGCCGCTGGCGCAGCGGTTTCGTAATCGTGATATTTGTTTGGAATTATGCCCGACCTCCAACCGCGAAGTAGTCGGCTTTCAAGACCCGCAATGGCCGGAAAGCGAAGACTGCAAGCCATATCCCTTAATGGCATTGTGGCGGGAAGGTTTGCCGTTGACGTTATGCACCGACAATCCCGGCATCAGCCTTACCACGCTGAGCTGCGAATATTTAACGGCGGCCAGGATGAGCGGGGGCGAATTAACGCAATGGGACGCTCTAGCGATGATAAAGCAAAGCTTCATTCATGCTTTCTTACCGGGCAAGCAGAAAGAAGCACTGTTAAAGCAATGCGATAGCGAGATGTATGAAATACTCAGCCGGCAAGGCTAAGCTGTTGTGGGAGCGATCCCCAGATCGCGATCGTCGAAGTCCGAAAACTCCGATAACCAACAGACGATATCGAAGCCGAAAGTGCCAAGGCTTCGATTAAAGCACCGGCTACCTAGACAGGCGGGAGTTCGGCGGCCCTACCGAAAAAGCAAAAAATAAATAAAATTATCGTTCCCACGCTCTGCGTCACTGCCATTAAGTTAAGGATTTTTCCGTTCGCCCTGAGCCTGTCGAAGGGTGAATGGAAAAATCCTGGGTCGATAAGTTAAGCCGTCCATGGTTCGACAGGCTCACCACGAACGGCTTAACTTAATGGCAGTGACGCTCTGCGTGGGAATGCTTGAGTACCGCTCCAGCGGTACGAGACGCTAGAGCGTCTCGGTCTTCGTTCCCACGCTGGAGCGTGGGAACGATAGTGGGATGTGAATAATTACACAAATTCCAAAATATTTTGAGTTTAAAAAGTGGGGACACGGCACTTTGCTAAAAGCGGCTTTCTTCGACAACCTAGCTCAAAACCCTATCGGCCCACGGCGGTTGGCCCTAAGCCCAACTGAACAAGAATATCAACCCCAAAAACACCATGAACATCGACACCCATCTGATCCTAATCTCAGCCCAAGCCGTGCCCAACATCACGCCGATACTCGATGAACAATACCGTCCGAAGAAAGTCGTCATGCTAGTCAGCGCCGATATGCGGCAACGCGCCGATTGGTTGGAATCGGTGATTCGAAGCAGAGTAGGCAATATAACTCGTTGGCCGGTCGAAAATGCCTGGGATATTGAGCATATTCGCGATCAAGTTGTCGATTTGCTCGCCGTGCATCATGAAAACATCGCGCTCAACGCCACCGGCGGCACCAAACCGATGAGTATTGCAGCCTATGAAGTCTTTCGCGAATTCGATAAACCGATTTTTTATGTACATCCGGAGCACGACCGGATAATCTGGATGCATCCGACCGACTTACCCGGCGGCGACTTGGCCGACCGCCTCAAACTACCGGAATTTCTAAAAGCCTTCGGTGCCGAAGTGACCGCCCAAGGCGATAAATACGGCGTGCCGCGACGCTTCCGGGAATTGACAAAAACTCTGATCCTAAACGCGGAAACCTACACCGAACCGTTGCGCGTGCTCAATGCTTATGCGGCAAAAGCCAAACCCGCGCTGACAGTTGCACTGGACCCGAAGCATCGAAATTACCGTCAACTCGAAAAATTGATCGAACTATTCCAAGGCCATCAATTACTCGAATTAAAAGGCGGCCAGCTAATCTTTCCCAGCGAGGACACGCGCTTTTACATCAACGGCGGCTGGTTGGAGCAACATGTGTGGGGCGTCTGCCTAAATCTGAAAAAATCTCTAGTATTGCAAGACGTCGGACGAAGCATCGAGGTCGAACGCAACCACAGAAAACCGCCGATCAAGAATGAAATGGATATTGCGATTCTCAAGGACAACCGGCTATACATCATAGAATGCAAAACCCATCACGACAAAAACCCGGTCAACAACAAAAATACCCAGGCATTGTACAAACTCGATAGTCTTAAGGATCTATTGGGAGGGTTACAAGCCCGCGCAATGCTGGTAAGCTACAACCCGCCGAATAAATACGATCAGCAACGAGCGCATGATCTCGGCATCGCCATTTGCGCGCATCGAAGTTTGGCGCAATTATCGCAAAAATTGACGGAATGGATCACGTGAAATCAATTAACTTTTCAAAAACCGTAAATCCCGTCAACCCCCTTTGCAACCTATTGATAACAAAAGGAGAACAGAGACGAGCTATTTGAATACCAGACCTTATTAAGAAGGGATTAAGACCAATAATGTGCATACTCCCATTCACTAAATATTTGAATACCAGACCTTATTAAGAAGGGATTAAGACTAATGTTATTTCGTACTTTGTCCAATTCTTTGTCATTTGAATACCAGACCTTATTAAGAAGGGATTAAGACTGTTTATACTTGGTAACACCAATAATGTGCATACTCATTTGAATACCAGACCTTATTAAGAAGGGATTAAGACATTAATAAATGTTTACCATTGCACGGTACGTGTATTTGAATACCAGACCTTATTAAGAAGGGATTAAGACCCATTATAATTTCCCTTTAATTTAATTAAAATTAATTTGAATACCAGACCTTATTAAGAAGGGATTAAGACATCAGATTTTAGCGTAATTCTATAATAGATATCATTTGAATACCAGACCTTATTAAGAAGGGATTAAGACGTTTTTATCGATTTGATCGTATAATGTTTTCATTATTTGAATACCAGACCTTATTAAGAAGGGATTAAGACGCGCAAGGCGGAAGCCGAAGCGATCAGCCCATTTGAATACCAGACCTTATTAAGAAGGGATTAAGACATTATTAATTTCAATATTAATAATGTTATTATTATTTGAATACCAGACCTTATTAAGAAGGGATTAAGACTATCAAATCTAAAAGAGTGTAGCTAAATATACCAGATTTGAATACCAGACCTTATTAAGAAGGGATTAAGACACCAACGTTTACATATGTCACCTACTGTGAAATTTGAATACCAGACCTTATTAAGAAGGGATTAAGACTCTTCGTAATGTACCTTACCTAGTTTATTAATCTGATTTGAATACCAGACCTTATTAAGAAGGGATTAAGACATGATTACCTATATTTATTATATTATTTTAAATCCATTTGAATACCAGACCTTATTAAGAAGGGATTAAGACATTAGCCTCAATGATTGATAATATATATATATATAATTTGAATACCAGACCTTATTAAGAAGGGATTAAGACGCTTGCGTGGGCAATTACCTTGCCGTTTCTTAATATTTGAATACCAGACCTTATTAAGAAGGGATTAAGACGCTTGCGTGGGCAATTACCTTGCCGTTTCTTAATATTTGAATACCAGACCTTATTAAGAAGGGATTAAGACGTAAATGGCTCTGGTAAGGCTGGTATATCGCGTAATATTTGAATACCAGACCTTATTAAGAAGGGATTAAGACGACAATCTAAGATCATAACCTAATCTTAATAAATTTGAATACCAGACCTTATTAAGAAGGGATTAAGACGTTATAGTCTGGAATTAACCTCATTTTGTTGTTCCATTTGAATACCAGACCTTATTAAGAAGGGATTAAGACGAATACACCAGCTTGGCATTGTTCTGGTGTGGCTATTTGAATACCAGACCTTATTAAGAAGGGATTAAGACCGGCGAAGTATGTTTGGTATTGCTCTACTATTGGAATTTGAATACCAGACCTTATTAAGAAGGGATTAAGACACGTTCTATCAATCAATTTTGTTTTTTCTACTAGATTTGAATACCAGACCTTATTAAGAAGGGATTAAGACAAAAGAAGGGCTCTTTATTGAGCCCTTTTTTTTATATTTGAATACCAGACCTTATTAAGAAGGGATTAAGACCCGGCTGCAATGTCCATCTTGTGGTTTTTTAAAGATTTGAATACCAGACCTTATTAAGAAGGGATTAAGACTAATATATCCTCTTCGTTGGTATAAATAAAGTATTTGAATACCAGACCTTATTAAGAAGGGATTAAGACCGCCATATCCCGGTCATCCCACTGCTGAATGTATTTGAATACCAGACCTTATTAAGAAGGGATTAAGACCGATAAAAAAATCGAGACCTTGAAGGCTCAAATAATTTGAATACCAGACCTTATTAAGAAGGGATTAAGACGGTTCATACATTCCAGACTTGTAGTTATAGTCCGATTTGAATACCAGACCTTATTAAGAAGGGATTAAGACGTTGCACCTATACCAGTGTTATTAGATGCTAAAAATTTGAATACCAGACCTTATTAAGAAGGGATTAAGACTTTTCTTTGATGTTGGGTATATTATTTCATAATTATTTGAATACCAGACCTTATTAAGAAGGGATTAAGACATCGCGGGGATGGGCGTATCTGAGTAAAGCGATTTGAATACCAGACCTTATTAAGAAGGGATTAAGACGGTTCTGGCAACTTATTGTTGCCCATTTCTTGAGCATTTGAATACCAGACCTTATTAAGAAGGGATTAAGACGTTTTTTAATCACGAATTTAAGCATTTCAAAAAATTTGAATACCAGACCTTATTAAGAAGGGATTAAGACCGGTTCCGCCGGTTCGGTTTTTCTTTGATGTTGGATTTGAATACCAGACCTTATTAAGAAGGGATTAAGACAAATCTAAAGCCTTTCTCTATCATTCGCTTTATTTGAATACCAGACCTTATTAAGAAGGGATTAAGACGAATACGGGCGTCACGCCCGTCTCTAGTTTATTTGAATACCAGACCTTATTAAGAAGGGATTAAGACAATAATACGCCCATCAGATACGACATGCCGCTCTAATTTGAATACCAGACCTTATTAAGAAGGGATTAAGACTTAGAAATTTCATCCTTGTTATTAGGGTCGGATTTGAATACCAGACCTTATTAAGAAGGGATTAAGACTTTATTGACGTACCTCCGTGTGCAATCCATAACCATTTGAATACCAGACCTTATTAAGAAGGGATTAAGACAAAGCTATCCTGCTCATTGCTCACGTCAAATAAATTTGAATACCAGACCTTATTAAGAAGGGATTAAGACAAACATTTTCGTTGCTAGTTCTTTAGCTTCATTTATTTGAATACCAGACCTTATTAAGAAGGGATTAAGACAACCGCGTATCTTATGCGGTTAGCTTCTTTTAAGATTTGAATACCAGACCTTATTAAGAAGGGATTAAGACGAATTGTCTGACTTTGTCTTGAGCGTAAATAGCAATTTGAATACCAGACCTTATTAAGAAGGGATTAAGACCAATAGATTTCCGTGAAACTCTGATGTGATTATCATTTGAATACCAGACCTTATTAAGAAGGGATTAAGACTGCGGTTTTTTTGATTATTTTTATCGTTCCCACGCTCTGCGTGGGAATGCCTGAGTACCGCTCCAGCGGTACGAGACGCTAGAGCGTCTCGGGCTGCATTCCCACGCTGGAGCGTGGGAACGATAGGGGGGATGTGAATAATTACGGCTCTTCCGGATTTCCCGTGGTAATTTGAAAAATTAGTGACAAAGCTAATTCTTAATGAATAAATTACATTTAATACCATCTGCTTAAAGAAAATCTTCTTTTCTTATTCGGTGTCGATCCGCTATTACCACGGCAAGTACGGAAGAGCCATAATTACGAGCAATCTACATAGCAGCAATTCCCCATTTGAGAGTAAAAAAGGGTACGGAGTGCACTTTCATCGTTCCCACGCTCTGCGCTCATCGTTATACATAAGCCAAAAAATTACCCTTTTGCAAGCTTAGCCAATGAGACCTCAATACCATTTATTGTCACTTAACACTCGCGGACCACCTAGCGCTAGGCGATCCGCGTAGGGTACGCTGAGCGTACCATGGTAACCCCGCAATGTTCATGTGCCAACCGAGCCGCCAGGGCACGGTTTTGGTACGCGCAGCGTACCCTACAATTTATGTATAACGATGAGCGCTCTGCGTGGGAATGCATCCCGCAACGCTCCTGCGTTGCGAATCAGGTTTAACGGAATTATAGTCAGGCATCATGGCGCTATGGGTATCTTGACCCTGTTGCTGTAAACAGCGTTGAATTTTCATTGGAACCTCAACCGCAAGATTTAAGTCTTAGAAGTGCCCTTAACAAAATGAGGATCACGGCAATGAAAATAAAAACAGGAAGAATTCAAAGCACTGTGTCGGTAGCATTGGCTGTAGCATTGATTGGCATGGCGCCATTAAGTGCGGAAGCGAGAATGAATGCCGAAACAGAAGGTCAACCTCAATTCATTTATCAATCCAAATCGATCAATCACAACATTTACAGTTACTTGAGCAAGCAAGCCGGCGAGATATCTCTGAAACCGACCCTGATCTATGTCAATAGAGCATACGGGCAAGCCATTCACAGTTATGCGCATGTAGGTGAAGAAACCGAGATTCCGTTGACTATCGAATATGTGAATAAAGCTTATAATCCGGCTATCTATAGTTATGAGGCTGCCGAATTGAAGCCGGAAGTCAATTTACCGCCTACTGTGGTTGTCGATTGACTTTTTTCTTTTACTTTTACCTTTTAACCCCGCGCTCCGCATCGTTGACGAAACGGCGGAGCGTTTTATTTTTCGTCAGCGTTCTGTGTGATAAATGCTTTTAGGCGTGCCGGGTTTAGCGGTTTTAATTAAATGTGCACTCGCAACGCTGGAGCATTGCGGGATGCATTCCAACGCTGAGCGTTGGAACGATAATCGCACGGTGGGAGCGATCCCCAGATCGCGATTTTCGAGGTCGATAACGCCAAAAAACGAATAGCGGGATCGAAGTCGCAACGCCTAAGCACAGAAATCAAGTCGGTTAAACCTAAAAAAACATTTGAGACTTCACCAAGCCGGTGAAAGTGTGTAGACCGTTCATGCTTCGACTTGGCTCAGCACGAACGGTCTACAACACATGTCACTGCTCTTTTTAAGTTAAACGTTGTAGCCTTCGAAAACGACAACGGTCGTTTGGCGGCAGCGGCTTTCCCTCACCTAGCATTAGGTGAGGGACGACGAAGGCGTCGCTCCCACAGAGGGTCTAGACTTTTCGAGCATTGGTACATCCGTAATTAGGGGTTCCAGGCTAAAGCGTTTTAGTGCGGGAACTCGCGTCGCCCCTTGCAAATCCACTCACCACTCACCACTCACCACTCACCACTCACCACTCACCACTCCCCCCAACCCCGGCAAGCTTGCCAACCCTTCATGCTCCGCAATTAACCGTTATGCTGTTTAACCATGACAAAACGGCAACTTTATCTCGCGGCTTACGATATTTCCTGCAACAAGCGTTTGCGTAAGGCTTTGTATGTGCTGCGCGCTTATGCGTCCGGTGGGCAAAAGTCGGTGTTCGAATGTTTTTTGACGCCGGCGGAAAAGCGCGCGCTGTTGGATGAAGTTGCCGGGGTTATCGATCCTGTGGAAGACCGTTTTATTTTGCTGAAGTTGGTTGGGCCGAAGTCGATTCGGACGCTCGGCAAGGCGGTGTTGCCTCAGGACGGTTCGTTTTTTTATGTGGGGTGAACGATGAGCAGTTTGTATTTGGATAGAAAGGAATTGGCGGTCAAGCTCGACGGCCAGGCTTTGGCGCTTTATGAAGCAGGTCAAAAGAAAGGGACGGTTCCGTTGCATCTTTTGGATCGCGTAATCGTTAGAGGCAATATTCAATTGGAAAGCCGGGTGTTGGGCGCGTTGACCCAACGCAATATCGGTTTTTTGGTATTGTCGGGGCGGTCTACCGAGGCGACCGCGATGTTGGCGGCTAAGCCGCATGGCGATGCGGCTAGAAGGTTAGGGCAGTACCGGATGAGTTTGAGCGATGAGACACGGCGTCCGCTGGCGAAGTGGTTGGTTTTGGCCAAGTTGCGAGGGCAGCAGCGTTTGTTGCAGGATGCCTTGGCCGCGCGTCCCGATTTGAGAAAGCCTTTGACGGGCGCGCTGAATACCTTGCAAGGCATCGGCGGTACTTTACGCGGCGATGCGTTTAGCGCTTCATTACCGGAATTGCGAGGTTATGAAGGTAGTGCGGCGGCGGCTTGTTTCGGTGCTTACCGCCATTTATTCGCCGACTCGCTCAATTTTGCCGGGCGCAAGAAACGTCCGCCGCCGGACCCGGTCAATGCGTGTTTGTCGTTAGGTTATACACTACTGCATTACGATGCGATCAGGGCTTGTCATTGGACCGGTTTGGACCCGATGCTGGGTTTTTATCACGATGTGAGTTTCGGCCGGGATTCTTTGGCCTGCGATTTGATGGAGCCGTTGCGACCTTTAATGGATACATGGGTTTGGCATTTGTTTCGCGAACGGCGTTTGCGGGCCGAGCATTTCAGCGACGATAAAGGCCGGTGTTTACTCAATAAGGAAGGCCGACAGCGTTTTTACGGTTTTTATGAGAGTCAAGTCGGAAGCGCCCGGCGTTTGTTGCGCCGTTATGGTTATGCCTTGGCAGACAGGCTGCGGCCGGAAGGGGAGGGTTAATAATGCGCCCCTTATATATCGAAGGGAAGACCGGTTGCCGGGTGGTTTTGGACGAGCCGGCGCTTAGGATTTCGGTGCCGGACAAGGCCGACCGCTTATTTCCGTTAGCCCGAATTTCGCGGGTGGTGTGTTCCGGCTCGGTCGAGTGGACGATGGGCGCATTGTTGGCTTGCGCCGATGCCGGTATCGTCGTGTTGATTTTGTCGAAAACCGGCGAGGTCAGGGCGCGTTGGTTGGGCGTCAGCCGGGATAGGCAGTTGTTTGCCCAGCGTTTGCTCGATTTATTGTCAAGGCCGGATGGCATGCAACGTTATGAAACTTGGCGGGCGGCCATGCAAAAAATGGCGGCACGCAGTTTTGCCCGGCGCGCGGGATTACATGATTGGCGGGAAATACCGGTTGCGGATTTGCTTAGCGGTTTGCGCTTGAATTTATTGAACGATTGGCCGAATGTAGTAAATCGGGTCGAGTCGTTGCTGTATGGCGAAATGACATTGTTGTTGCTGGAGCAGGGATTGGATGTGCAGGATGAATCCGTTCAAGTCAACCGCTTGGATTTAGCCGCCGATTTCAGCCGCTTGTTGCTGTGGGATTTTTATGTGCCGCTGTTGAATATGAAGGGGCGTTCTTCTGCGCTTCCCGGCGAACGCGCCTTGGTCGAATTGTATCAAGGCCGTTCCGATCGGGTCGGCATCTTGTTTCGGGGTACGGTCAATAAGTTGCACCGGTTTTTGATGGGGGCTTCGTAATGGCGGACAGTTCGGCGGGTTTGTATTTGATTTCTTATGATATTGCCGATCCCAAGCGGTTGTCGAAAACCCATCGGGTGTTGAAAAAACAGGGTCTGCCGGTGCAATATTCGGTGTTTATCGTCGTGATGAAGCGGCCTCGTTTGTTGCGCTTGTTGCAGGCTCTTGGACATTTGATCGATGAACGGGAGGATGATATTCGTTGTTATCGTTTGCCGGAATGCGGCGAAATCAAAACCTTGGGCGTGCAGTTGTTTCCGGAAGATGTGTTGTTGTTTACCGGCGGCGTGAATAGGATTTTGAGTTGATCCGGTAGAAGTCTATCGATGTTGGGCTGAAATTTGACTGGCTTGTTATTTTGATTATTGCGGCCTCAATGTCGTTTTTTGTTTCCCATCTATTTTCGACTCCGAAATCGCGACGAAGGCGTCGCTCCCACAGTATTAACGCTTAATGCTATTTATCGCCCGATTACTGTTTTTACTCGGATAGCCGTCTGCGCTTGTGTATAACGACAGGTCCGCTATACTTTCGAGTTTTTGGAAATTAGTCATTATGTCCCAATACCCTGAGAAAACCTGTTCTATCGATCGTTTGATTCGTCACCCGAAGCTCATCGAGGCCGCCAAGTCCGGTGTAAAAACTCAACAACGCCGAGACGGCGTTTATGCTTGGCCGGGCGAGGGATTCGAGTTAGACGGCACGGCCTTCGTCGTAACCGATTTGCAACGCGAACGATTGGGCGATATGACCGACGAGCATGCCAAGGCGGAAGGTTATCCGAATTTGGAAAGCTATCGCGCGTTGATTCTGTCGATGCATCCGGGCATGACCTGGGAGCCGGAGCATTTGGTGTGGGTGCATAGTTTCAAGATCAAGCAGGACGATTAATCAGCGATGCAGTGGTTCGTGTATATGATTCTGTGTAGCGACGAATCGCTTTATACCGGTATTACCAATGATATTGAACGGCGTTTTCGGGAGCATTCGGAAGGTAGGCTGGGCGCCAAATATTTTCGCGGGCGGCAAGCATCGCGTCTAGTTTATTTGGAAGGCGGGCACGACCGCAGTTCCGCAACAAAACGCGAGATCGCCATCAAGCGATTGAAACGCGCGCATAAACTGCTTTTGTTGCGTTCGGACGTTAATCAATTAACCGATTAACGTAGGATTCGACTCTACTCCCTTTTGATCGAAAAACCGTCTAAGAATAAAAGGTATGGGATGTGTCTATCGAGGACCGCCGTAAACCCAGCACCTAAATTATCCAATATAGTTAACCATAGCCAATGGACTATGGAATTTAGGTGCTGGGTGAACCCATCCATGGGGGCTTGACGGCAGCAATCCCTGCTGCCGACATCCTCGCTAGCCACACCCCATACCTTCATAAAGTTAGCCATTTTTTGACTATAAAGGGAGTATTGTTACGGCTTTTTTACGGTATAATTTACGACATTTTTTAACTCAAGGTATTTAAAGGCGATATGTCCGATATTAATAAAGTGGTTTTGGCTTATTCCGGCGGTTTGGATACGTCGGTCATTTTGAAATGGTTGCAGGATGTGTATTCTTGCGAAGTGGTCACATTTACCGCCGATATCGGCCAGGGCGAAGAGGTCGAGCCGGCGCGAGCAAAGGCTCAGGCCATGGGCATCAAGGAAATTTATATCGACGATCTGCGCGAGGAGTTCGCGCGCGATTTCGTGTTTCCGATGTTCCGCGCCAATACGATTTACGAAGGCGAATATTTGCTCGGTACGTCGATTGCCCGTCCGTTGATTGCGAAACGTTTGATCGAAATTGCTAATGAAACCGGCGCTGAGGCGATTTCTCACGGTGCGACCGGCAAAGGCAACGATCAGGTTCGTTTCGAGTTGGGCGCTTATGCGTTACGGCCCGATATTCATATTATCGCCCCATGGCGCGAATGGGATT
Source organism: Methylotuvimicrobium sp. (assembly GCF_050611805.1). Lineage (NCBI taxonomy): Bacteria > Pseudomonadati > Pseudomonadota > Gammaproteobacteria > Methylococcales > Methylococcaceae > Methylotuvimicrobium > Methylotuvimicrobium sp. The sequence continues at coordinate 5,729 of NZ_JBNGHF010000010.1, read as the reverse complement.
TGACCTCGCGCGAAAAATTGCTCAGCTATGCCGAGCAGCATGGTATTCCGGTCGAAATGAAACGCGGCAAGGCTTCGCCTTATTCGATGGATGCCAATTTACTGCATATTTCTTATGAGGGCGGTATTCTCGAAGATCCTTGGGCGGAACCCGAGGAGTCGATGTGGCGTTGGTCGGTTTCGCCGGAAGCGGCGCCCGATGAGCCGACTTATATCGAATTGACTTACCAAGGCGGCGATATCGTCGCGATCGACGGCGTGCCTCATTCGCCTGCCGAAGTGTTGGAGAAATTGAATAAAGTCGCAGGCGCCAATGGCGTCGGTCGGCTCGATATCGTCGAGAATCGTTATGTCGGTATGAAGTCGCGCGGCTGTTATGAAACGCCTGCGGGTACGATCATGCTCAAAGCGCATCGAGCAATCGAGTCTTTGACGCTCGATAGAGAAGTCGCGCATTTGAAGGACGAGTTGATGCCGCGTTACGCCAGTTTGATTTATAACGGTTATTGGTGGAGTCCTGAGCGGAAAATGTTGCAGGAAATGATCGATGCATCGCAAGTCAATGTTAACGGTACCGTTAGAATCAAACTCTATAAAGGCAATGTCATTGTGGCCGGCCGTTCTTCCGATACCGATAGTTTGTTTGACGAGTCGATTGCGACTTTCGAGGACGATGCGGGCGCCTATAATCAAAAGGATGCCGAAGGCTTTATCAAATTGAATGCATTGAGAATGCGTATTGCAGCAAAAAAAGGCCGTTGAACCGATAAGAGGTCGTCATGCCGATTGGTTGGCGATCCCGATAAAAAGAAGGACAATTTCATTTAAACTTGTATAATTGCCAGGTTAATTTTTTATCTCAAACCGCTGAGTGTTAGGCATTATTACGCGGTTATCGGATAAAAGCGATTTATGCGAGTCAATTTTGTCAATAATAAAAAATTTCGGTGGGGAAGCTGTCAGCTAAGGAATTTCCGTATCGAGAGGAAGAAATAATGAGCGAAAAGCTAAATTCGAACTCTGGTAATGGACGGGACAGTGGTTTGATCGTTGTGGAAAGAATTCCGTCGCATCAGAGTCTGGTCAAGGTGAACCGGGTTTTGATCTATGCGGTGTTTTTTTTAACAACTATGGTGTTTCTGATGGGGTTTTTTCTTATGCCTTCTCAGGACACTATCAACCATTTAAAGGCCGTTCAAATGGAACAGGCTTTTAATAAAACTAAGAATCCTGCCATGTCTGCTGAAATTGATACTCTCAAGGCGCAGTTGATCGGCTTGATTAGCGGTTCGATAGAAAGTAAGTTGACAACGCTCGAGCAAAGCGTGAAATTAGGTAGCGTCAATTATTCTTTGGGGACGATTGCGGATCTTAAGAACGATGTCAAGATGCTGCGCTCTTACTCCGATGCGGCTAAACCCAACCCTTCTGAAGCCAATAACGAACAATTGTTGGCTGAAATGTCTCAATTAAAGAATCTGATCTATTTGACTCTTGGTTCCTGCGGGTTGATGCTGGCGGCAATTGCCGGCGTTTGGTTTAGAACGCGCAGAAGGCTGGTACACCAAAATAACCGTCGCGGTTTTTTAGGTAAGCATTAATCCTAATGTATCATCGTTCCTACGCTCTGCGTGGGAATGCATCCCTGGACGCTCTGCGTCCCCAGTGATCGATAAAACTAGCAAGAGCTAACCTCCCCCTCTACGCCAACTTAGTGCTTATCCCATTTCTGGTTCCCACGGTCCTCCGTGGGAATCCATACCTTGGCTACCGAGGCAAGATCGGTATGCGTTCCCACGCTGGAGCGATGGGAACGAGGACATGTCTTGAACTTAAGAGTAACAAAAAAGCCGCTAACGTATAAACTTTAGCGGCTTTTTTAAGCAAATCGGTCAAACGTTTAAGTTTGACCGATGATTATTGTTATTTATTTGCTCAGGTATTCGTAAACAGAATCGATCGCTTCTTCTTCGCTCATGCCTGATTTTTTGACAGGGCCCAATTTCATGATTTGATCGACTGCTTTCGGCATACCGCCTTTGCCTTCTTTCAATACAGTGCCGAATTTTGCACGGTCTAAGGCTCCGCTTTTGATTAGTTCACGTAATTGCGGATTTGATGAAATATCGTGGCAAGCACCGCAGCCGCGACCGAATGCGCGATCATAGATTTTTTTGCCGACTTTTACGTCACTGGCTGCGAATGCTTGACTGCTTAAAGCCAGAGCTACGAAACCTGCTGCTGCGATTAAGGATTTTTTCATTTTTGACCTCTCTTGGTTATTAAAAAAGAACCATAACCCGGTTACGGTTCGATTAAAAGTTAAAGCCGCAAAGAATAGGGGATTTAACGTAAAAATTCAAATACAATTTGATTGTTTTATTAGGATTATTTCCTGAAATGCTTCGCTTGAATTCCGAGATAAGCGTGGTTGCCTTTCTGTAACTATTCGGTATATTTGAATAATGTATTTGTAGATTGTTGTTTTGTAACGACGTATGTATGCGCATAGCTAGACAACGAAATTAAGCTCGATCGCCGATAATGGAGTGAGTACGGGTAATCGTAAATCATAGGTTTGAGCCTCGTAAAAAGTTGACTGATTCTCTATGAGTTTATTAAACAATACGCGTTACACAAAAAGTTCCGGTACTTCCTTGTTCCGGTTAGCCATTGCCTTCGGCTGGAGGATAATAGTATGGTTTTGAAACAAAGAACGGATCTTGTCCAATTCATGCTAAAGATTTAAGTCAGCAGGGCTGATTCTTCGGCATTTCAATTGAAAAATATCGCTTTGTTGAGGTGTATTATTGTTATTCCGGCTGAATACAAACTGAACCGGAATCATTATTTACAGGGAGAAGTGCTTCCGGTGGTGGGATGTTTTACTCCTCGTTCCCACCGCTCCTGCGTGGGAATGCATACCGATCTTGCTTCGGGGCAGCCAGGCCAAGTAGATACTAATGCCGAAATCTGGGGTGCGATGACTATATTAACGCGAACACAGCCTTATTTTTTCCAGCGCTGGAGGTAGCCGTTGGCGGCGATGCTCCATAGTTTCGATTCATTGTCGGTAAAGCTTAGAGACAATATGGTTGCGGCCGAAGGACGCCAGGCGTCTTCTTTTTTGGGGCGCCAAAGTTTTTCGAGTTTGCCGGTACTGACTCTCCAAAGATCGATGCGCTGCGAGGTGCGGCCGGTAACTACGTATTTACTGTCGCGGGAGAAGCGCGCGGCGGATAAGGTTAGCAGTTTAGGGCCTACGTCTTTATACACTTTGCCGGTTGATGTTTTCCAAATAAGAACTTGACTCAAGGCCGCATTGGTCAATGCATATTGTCCGTCATCGCTTAATGCTACAGTCGCCAATTTATTGTGATGCGGCCAACTGTATTTGAGCGTACCGTTGGTTAAATCCCATAATTTTGCAGTGTTGTCTTCCGACCCGGTTAATGCATAGTGACCGATTCGGTCTAGTGCAGTAGTTAAGACGGCTTTATCGTGCGCAAAGGCGTAAAGCGTTCGGCCTTGATTCAATGCAAAATAGACGGCTTTATCCGGGAGTCCGATCAAGGCGTGTAAGCCGTCATGGGATAAGCTGACCGAACCGATTCCGGGCAGGCTCCAAACATTCAGCAACGCGCCGTCGGCGATTCGCCACCAGGCAATCGAGTCGCGCTGCGCGGTGACGGCGTAGCGTTCGTTTCCTGAAATCGCGGCATGGACGATGCCGCTTTCGTCTTCAAGGTGTTTCCAGCTATGCAAAAGCGCCCTGGGTTTTAATTGCCAAAGTTCCGCAGGTCCCGAGGTTCTTCCTATTAACGCATAATGATCGGTCAGATCGGCGGAAAAAATGCCGTCATTAGCCAAGACGACCGTTTTATCGGCTTTCGGCGTTCGGTCGCACCCGATCGATAATGCGACAAGCCAGAGTGCCAGGATAATCCGGATGATCATATTAGTGTTCTCATAAGACGGTTGCAGCTTGATTGCCGGTAAACCATTGAAGTTTTTCATGCAAGGAGACGACAGTGCCGATAACGATTAATGTTGGCGGCGTGATATCTTGTTTTGCGGCAATCTCGGGCAGGGTGCTCAACGTACCGGTAAACACGCGCTGACGATCGGTTGTGCCTTGTTGTACCAATGCGGCCGGTAAGTTTTCGCTGGCGCCGTGTTCGATCAGCGAGCGGCAAATAATCGGTAGGCCGACCAAGCCCATGTAAATGACGAGCGTTTGATTCGGTTTTGCGAGTTGCTGCCAGTTAAGGTTAATGGTGTCGTCTTTCAAGTGGCCGGTGACAAAAGTAACGGATTGTGCATGTTCTCGGTGAGTTAAAGGAATGCCGGAATAGGATGCGCAACCCGATGCGGCGGTAATGCCGGGGACGACTTGAAAATGAATGCCTTGTTCCATTAGTGTTTCGATCTCCTCGCCGCCGCGCCCGAAGATGAACGGGTCGCCGCCCTTTACCCGCGCCACCCGTTTGCCTTGTTTAGCTAAATCGGCCAGTAATTCGTTGATCCGATCTTGCGGCAGGCTATGTTCGCTACGCTGTTTGCCGACATAAATTTTGGTGCTGTCGCGGCGTGCCAGATCCAAAATGGCCGGCGCGACCAGGCGGTCGTAAACGACGACATCGGCTTGTTGCATTAAACGCAAGGCTTTAAATGTGAGTAAATCAGGGTCGCCGGGACCGGCGCCTATTAAATAGACTTCGCCTTGGGGCTTGGCGCTTTGATGTTCGTGCAAGGAATTTTGGATCTGTCGTTCGGCTTCTTCGTCCTTACCGGCGAATACGAGTTCCGCTACCGATCCTTGAAAGGTGTTTTCCCAGAAAATTTTACGCAGAGCAGGAGAGCCGATTCGTTGTTTTACCAACGGTCTGAATTTCTCGGCGAGTTGCGCCAAGCGACCGTATCCTGCCGGAATTAGCGTTTCTATTTTCGCACGTAGTAGTCGTGCTAGAACAGGCGCCGCGCCGCCCGAGGATACGGCTGCGATTAACGGCGAGCGGTCGATAATGGCCGGAAAAATGAATGAGCAAAGCTGCGGACTATCCACGACATTGACCGGTATGTTGCGTTCGTGTGCGGATTTTGAAACCTGTTGGTTGGTTTCGAGCCGGTTAGTTGCCGAGACGACCAATATGATGTTTTCAATATCTTCAGGTTGAAAAGATTTTTGTTTGATCGTCAATTGACAGCGTTCGGCCATGGCGGCGACCGTTTCGCCGATGTCTTCGGCGATGACGGTAATGTCGGCTTCGGCTCTAGCGAGTAGATCGATTTTACGGGCGGCAATTTCTCCGGCCCCGACGACCAGGCAGGGTTTACCGGTCAATTTGAAAAAAATCGGAAAATAGTCCATTGGGTTTGGCAATTCGCGTATGGGTTCGAGAGTGATATTATAGCGACTCCTCAGACTGTACTGAAAAATAAAACCCAATCATGATTGAATACGATATTGAAGTCGATGCCACCGGCCTTAATTGCCCATTGCCCTTGTTGCGTTTGAAAAAAGCTCTGCAGCAAATGATGAGCGGCCATGTGGTCAAAGTCATCGCAACCGACCCCGCCGCGCATTTGGATATCGGGGTTTATTCCGATCAAACCGGGCACCGAATTCTCGATTATTTAAAAGAAGAAGATAAGCAGATTTTTTATATCAAGAAGAAATAGGTGAAAGGTGAAAGGTGAAAGGTGAAAGGTGAAAGGTGAAAGGTGAAA
>NZ_JBNGHF010000009.1:0-124461 GCF_050611805.1 Methylotuvimicrobium sp. | reverse complement strand
GGTTACCCAAGCTGGAGCTTGGGTAACAGCATATTTTAGTTTTTGCGACTACGACCGGCCCCTGCTCGGACACTTGGCTTCGGCAAGCTGAAGCATCTTGCTAATCAGGATTCATTTTGGATTTAAAAGTGCTTCCGATAGTAGCGGGTGTTTTCAACTATTACCGCATACATAGCTTTAAAAAAGGGAATTAGGTAGGAATGAACAGAGGCGCCAAATTAAGCGTCATTCCGCCAGGGATTCACTCCTGGTAATTGCAAATCCGTTCCATACGGATTTGTGGCGGAATTCAGTGCCGCGAAGGCAAGATCGAGTATACCTTGAGTACCCGAGAATGTCGGCACAGAAAATTTTGTCGAAAAATGATTTTTTGCCAAATCCTCAAGGAACGGTATGTTCCTGGCAGATTTTTTCGCTATCGGATTTTGTGAGCGGTTCTCCAGTCAAACCGCAAAAGAAACCTTCGGGCTTGGTCGTAAAATATTTGCATGTTCCGCAAAGCCCGAAAGAATGTGACTGGTGCGCTTTTTGCAATGCGGTCAAAGCTTCGATGAAAGGCGCATCACCGACCTCCGGACAATTTTTTTCAAGGAATTCCGCAGCCTTATTAAATAAGTCCTTCGGATAAGCTTGACGCAACACCTCCCATCCCTCTGCAACCAATTGCAAATGGACCATGCGCTTGTCGGCAAGGTCGGGGACTTTCCGAATAAATCCTTTTCTTTCCAATAACAGTAAAGTCTGTGAAACGGTTCCTTTGGTCATGCCCAAATAATGGGTCAATGCCGCAGGCGTATCACTATATTTATTGCATCGAGACAAATAATCCAAAACTTGAAAATGAACGATCTGAATACCCAGTTCTGTGCATCTTTTGCGTTCTTCGGACCTGATCAAGGCCGCCATGCGCTCAATGACTTTGTATATATCGGCTGTTTCCATGGCAATCGGCTAATTAAGTATTAACTCTCTGTTGACAACTGCAGAGATATTATCATACATTAACACTTGTTTCGATTCGAAACAAATAATGACTTTCTGTCATGCTTTTTTTACATCCAGGAAGGACATTGCTATCCCTCGTATTAGAACTTTAATACCGGCGGATTTTCCGCCGGCTTTTTTAGAGGACTTAATCATTATGCCCATATCCCACGTATACGATACCTATGCTAAGACCGCCAAAGGAAAGATAATGCACTTTGACGTAGTTCTTGATGAAAAAGACCAGGATAAAGCCATGACTTACGCAAAAGAATGGCTTACCGATATTGGCGAACCCAATGCCATTGTCAACCAAACGAATTGCATGTTTTGCCATAGCACCGAAGCACCGCCGGAATTGAGGAAACAAATCGACAAGCAAGGCTACGCAATTTACAAATTGGAAGGATGCCCGGTTTAACTTGAGGACAGCAATCACGACGACTGCTTCTCGAACTCAAGGATATGCAAGGATTATAGCATCAACTGTTTTTAGTAAATAACAACGATATTCCGCTATGAAGGGTATTTACCACTTTACAGAAAGATGAGGATTAGGGGTATTTTGTAGATATTTGAAGACTTGAGAATAACTGATTACATATAAGCTACGGCATTTTGGGGTTCGAATAGGCTTAACCTTATACAAAATGATGATACATATTGTGTTCGGAAATTTGATATGACTATTCCAGCGTAGTCGCTATTTTTGCGAAAGATTTATCCGGACATCCTGCTTGTAAAATCAGCAAAAATTACGCGACTCGCTGCTATTGCCTTCGGCCCCCCGATTCCTCCCAGCGTTCGCACCACTACACCACATCCTCGTAAACTCGATACGGATCCGTAGCACTCTCGCAGATGGCTTGACGCCGGCTCGTAATGCCTTGTATTTATTTTGCCTCCGTCTGCGCTATTCGCACAGATTTCAGCAAAACACTCGGTGCTCCGGCTATCGGTGACTAAAAATGTTCATTTCGCTAGCCCCGTTTCCAAGATTTTCGGCGTAAGACAGTTTAATAGCTCTTTCATGAGATCTTAATTCGCATTTATGGAGCCAAATAATTTTCGAACGGTAATAGCGGCGACATGTTGCCTTCTGCCCCTACCGCTTCGATCAGTAAAAATTCATCTTGCGCTAAATTGGGCGACAACGAGTGCCCGTCGTTGACTGCGAGATTATCGCCGACATGACCGTGCGGAATTTTTATCTCGGGATGATCGAACGGAGCTTTTTCATACTTAACCCGGTCATCCGTCAATGTTTTTAAGAAAGCAACGAGATCAGCACGATTTTGCTCGGAAAACTGGAGATTCGCGAGTGGAAATACTTTGTCGATTTGTTTGGCGTGATGATGAAAGTTACCTCCACGCGTATAAAATTCGATCACTTCTTCCAAAGTTGCCATGCTGCCGTTATGCATATATGGGCCCGTCAATTCAACATTATGAAGGCCAGGAATTTTAAATGCTCCCTTTACAGCGGCAACCATTTTTACAGTATCCGTTTTACTTAATTCGGCTTGAGCTGCTTCTGGAGATGGTAAATAAGCATGTGTCAACGGAAGAAAACAATCCTCAGTCGATTGCGGTTGCGGTACTACACCATCGAGCGGTGTAAAAAGACTGGTTAGATAAGGGGGAATAGAGTTCATCGCAAGCGGCAATTGAAAATCACATGCGCGGCTTAATTTAACTACATTATCAACGACTGCTTCTTCGTTTCCGGCCAAATGCTGCATATACTGCAAACTGAACGATAATGGGTGTCCGAATATATCAACACCGCCGACACCGACATCACTATTTTCTTCGGCAACGCCCGTTGAAGCAAATCCACTATCGAAAAATGCTGCGGAAGTGGTAATCAGAATACGATTAACAACATTTTTTGATGCGCTCATATGAAACGCAACGTCTCCGAACACTTCAGGATGCGCTTTATTCAACTCAGCATTCGAATTTATTGCCGCCGCGGTAAAGTTTGGACCTATATGACAGAGATTGCATTCGCTTTCTCTAAACAAATCCAAGCCTCTTCGCTCGGAGGCGGTCAAATCAATAGGTTGTTGACTGCTATCTCTAGCACTTAGATCAAAAGGCGATTCATCCGAAATCAACGTGGATTGATAAAGCTGCAGGGCCAATCCAAAAAACATTGCGAAATTCGCTTCCATCTGATCATAAGGCAATTCACCAGAAGGACCGCCAAATTTGCCTCGCCGAGTATATGACCAATATTTATTGTTAAAAGACTGTTTAATTAAATTCGAATACGTTGTATTCAGCCCATTTTTTAAATTACCGGGTTTACTAAAACTCAGACCACCCAAAACACTGTCGTTCCAATGGACTTTTTGATTTTCTAAAGGCCGACGCGCTAACAATTTCCTTCCGACATCCATCATCGTTCGGCTTCTACAGCCCATTTCCGTATCGCTAAGGGGAGGAACCACTGCCAGTGATGCCAACGAAGAATTGATTAAATGCAACCTTTGTTTGGCAACATTGCGAGTATTGATTTTTACCCAAACACCTGCATCAGGATCACGATCCCCCCATGAACTACTTCCATTGAAAACATTATTTGCGCGTCCATCCCAAAAATTTCGATGATTGAAAACCGAATTAATCACAGTTGGCGTATTGCGGGGTTCGACTCTACGGGTATTGGTTCCATTGACATGAAAAACCGGGTCCGCATCGCGGTCACATGCATCATTTGCATTACCTGTTCGACTGGTATTGATAAATTCGCCACTAAAAGTCCCTGATGACGAAACCACATCGTCAGAATTAAATGATACCGGTGATGCATGACTCAAAGGATTGAATCGGCGATGAAAAGGGAAATCGCGGCGACTAAGAGTATAATTGGGCCCCATTTCATCATTGGATGATGACAGATCGAATGCTTGTTCTTCTAATGATTTGGACTTAGCTCCCGGATTTAACTGATTTTTGACTCGACGATCGGCGCCGGCGTGAAAATGGCATGAACCGCAAGCCATTCCATCACTTCCGACATTCGTATCCCAAAACAATGCTTTTCCAAGCGCGATGGCTGCATTTTTGTTAACTACAATTGGCTCGGCACCATCCAGCAAGCCCGGTACTTCAGGCACTTGCAAATGCTTGAGACTAATCGGCATGGGACCTACGCCTGTCGCGGAGACAGAATGGCTTATCAATAAAGCAACCAACCCCAAAACATAAAAATAAACATGACGAAAACTTGTCATCTATCAACTCCGAAGGTTCATTTATTAGAATCCTTCATTATTTTAATTCTAAAAAAATTTAAACTTGAGCGACCATGCCATTAAAACTGGCAGTACTAAATACAAAGGTAGATTTCTTTTACAACCCTATATTTAATCCAAGCTCAGTTAGACACAGACTTAGCCAAAAGTAAGTTTGCGCTTCCGTGCGCTTCGATATCTCCTTGAAACTGCCCTTTATGCTTGAGCCTTTCTTCGTGCGCCCCCAATCAAGCCGACCAATGCAGTGCCGAACAACCAAACAGCTGCTGGAACCGGAACGCTAGATACAGCCATAGTCATCGGCGAACCACCCAATGCCCCATCAGCGCCCCCCACATAGACCGCGTACCAACCAGCCGCCAGATCGTTTAGCATCAAACTGGCAGATTCGCCCGGTACAATAGAACCACTCACCAAACCATTGCCGTCGTAAGCGCCAATTTGTAACTCCGCGCCCCAGGCTGTTGTTCCGGAAGCTGGGCCTGAATTCGCGTAGCCCATCGTTTCCAATGCTCCGTTTGCACTGTTGCCGACTGCCTTGTTGTCAACACCATAAGCGGGAGTCGTAATACTGTCATCGGTCATCCAATAGGTTCCGTAAGTTCCAATCGCTCCGACTTGGTTGAAAGAGTGTGGAACACCTTGTGGGCCGCTAGCGATACCAGGTACTTCACCGGTACCGCCAGTTCCGCCGTCGAACTCGCCGTCAGTCCGCCACACTGTAAAGCCCGGTGACATATCACCGGCATTGACTGCTGCAACGGAAACCGTAGTTGTTGCGGATTCTGTCAAATAAAATGTAAACCATTTGTTACCTGCATGAGCCCATGCAGCATTACCCAATGCAGCGTTACTCGCGTAACCATTTACGCTAGTTGTAAAGGCGTTGGTTGCAATAGAGCCGCCTGCACTTGAAATCACATTGCCGTCTACCCAGAACGAATTGCCTTGGCCAGATCCATTGGGATTGACAGCACCGGCTGCCATCGCGGCGCCGCTAGTCAATGCCAAAGTCGCTACGGCCAATGTAGACTTGAACACAGATTGTACAGATATATTCATTATTTAATTCCCCAAACCACATCACGTTTTTTTTATCCGGGTGTGGTAGATTTAAGTTGTCGTTAAATTTTGGAATTGTCTGATGTTTTTAGGCCGTCCGCCGAAATAAACAACTCCAGTTTAGCGAGCTTGTATTGCGAGACTGCCGTATCGATAACCCCCATTATCGATATGCTTTCCTGCTCTCCCCAAAGCTCCTAGGAGGTAACCCGGCTATCTGAATCAGACCCGCGGCTTTCCGACCCCGCCTTGCGACGAGTGTGGCAACTTACCATAGCTACAAAAATGCAACTTTATATGTTAAGCAAAATACGAGCCACACTGAATATGAAGATAAATTTTCCTAGACTTAAGTCGAAACGAACTTTGATGCGTTTTTATTACTTTGTTTTAGCTAGCTTTTTATTATTTAAAAGCTAGCCGAAACGCTTTAGGTTTACGGCTTGCAGTTGCGGCTTCGAAAATCAAAACCCCGATAACCATGCTAAAAACACGTGACTAGACACAAAAGTGCGTGATATCACACACCCTCCTATCGATGTTTCACTTTCCCGATCTTGCCTGCGGCACTGATATTTTTTAAAAATGAGGAGAGCGGCTAAATTACTCGGATAATGCGCTTAATAAACCTTTCATTACGCAAATGCGAAGTAATTGATGAAAAGAAGAAAAAGGGGGAAGAAAAAACTAACCTGCCCCAGGGTAAACGCATTAAAATAGATCCCATATCAATATGTTACGACTATTCAACCTAAGCTTGCAGAACATTTTATTTGTTAGTTTTTATTTTGTGGCACTAAAAACTGCTACTATGAAATTACTGAAAACACTATGCATTATAACCATTTGATTTTATATTCTGTTTTAATGCGTTTACCCTGTAGCCAGCCCCCCCTTTTTTTGTTCTTTTGTTTTATATTTGGAGACCTTTCGAGAATAACGCCAGAATTAGTCCCTAATCATCAATGCCGTTTCGATTTTGGCTGAAGCCTATCTTTAATCAAGTTGGTTTATGTGTGATATGACACATAGCATTGAGTCATATCACCTATTGACAACCCAGCCTACCCTATCGATCAACCAGTCTCTCGCTAAATTTAAGCAAGGGACTACTTAACCGGAATGCCCTCCAAAACGACCTGCGTATAGCTAATATAAATCAATAAGATAGAGCCGCACTATTATAATGACTCGTAAAAAAAATTAATCCTATTTAGAGTAGCCTAAATGGTAAAGATGGCATTTATTTTGCTTTTAACTAACGGTAGTTAAATTTCGGCAGAGGATACAATCTCGAGCGACTTAAGGTAAGCCTCACATTTATTGAATGTCCCTTAAATACTTATGCATCTTGGTATAAGCCTTTAGACAAATCGTTACCTCGATAGTCAAATGAAAGACCTCAAAAAGATGCGTATTTACCCAGAACCACTTGGCAGCCCCTCCCTACAAGGGCCGGAAACAATACAACCAACCTCACTAAAACATACCTTTGCGCATTATGTTTCGACAGCGGCCTATGAAAACGTTACCGAAATTTAAAATGCAAAAATATTAAACTAAACAAGGAGTTCAATCGATGAAAAAAAAACCATTAGCTAAAGCAGTTGCTATGGCCGTTACCAGCGCCGCAATGACTGTTGGCGCCATGCCGAATGCCTCTGCTCATGTTATGTACAATACTTACATCGCTTCATCCGGTACCGATGGATGGACCCGAGTAGACGGTTCCGGAAATTCCGGCGCACAGGTCCCTTGGGTCGGCACAACGGGCGGCGAAAGCCCATTCGGCTATGTCGGTAAACAGGCGATGAACTGGGCGGTAGCCATTCACTCAGCCAATGAAAGCCATGAGGTTTCACAGGCACATGCCCTTTCGGTTTACGGCGCTAACGTTGATATAGATACCGCTGACGGCGCCTGGGGCTCCTGGCCCGTTAACGAGTCTAACCCGGGGTTTACGCAAGGTTGGGCGCATCACACGGATTACGGATTATTGAAATCTCATGTAACCGCCGTGATCACTATTAGCCCTGAATCGTTAGGCCCTTTGATCAATAACTTCGGAATAAGCGTATTTAAAGGAATGGATGATGGAACGGCCGGCTATAGCCGTCATGCAGCATGGAATATCGGCTATATATCCGGCGCCTATGAAGACCCTGCCAAAGAGAACAACCCTCACGGAACGAACAACGTTATTTATGAAACACATTCCGATTCCGGAGATATCACCTTTACCGCATTAGCTGGGCAAATTTATTCGATCTATTTAGGCGGTAATGTGGTCAATGGACAAAATTTCGGTCCTGTAGAAAATTATCAGTTAACCATTAGCGCATCACCGGTGCCAATTCCCGCAGCAGCCTGGTTACTGGGCAGTGGTTTAATCGGTTTGGTCTCTTTCAGCCGAAAAAGAAACCGTACAAATCCGGAATCCGCCTGTCATTAATCGCTTCTCAAGCGGGTTGAGCTAATAACGCGATTCCTCCAGGGATTGGCGAAATCCAGCTGCCATGGACGGCAAGCTTGTCTGGCTTTCAGTTTCTCACACCCCCCCTCAGGAAAACTCGCCTTATGGCGAGCCAAGATCGGTATGCATTCCCACGCAGGAGCGTGGGAACGAGGAAACAAGTCATTCCTCCAGGGATTGTCGGAATCCAGCTGCCATGGACGACCGACTTGTCTGGCTTCCAGTTTCTCACACCCCCGCTCAAAACCACTCCTTAAGGCGATCCAAGATCGGTATGCATTCCCACGCGGGAGCGTGGGAACGAGGAAACACTCGCGGATCACCTAGTGCTAGGCGATCCGCGTAGGGTACGCTGTGCGTACCATGGTAACCCCGCAATTTTCATGTGCCAACCGAGCCGCCAGGGCACGGCTTTGGTACGCGCAGCGTACCCTACAATCTATGTATAACGATGAGCGCAGGAGCAGCGTGGGAATGAGGAAAAGCGATAGAAACTAACAATCGGCTTGTTTTCTAAGGCCGTTAGCAACTAACCCGAACAATGCAGAACCGAACAACCAAATAGCGGCCGGTAACGGAACGGCAGATGCTGTTCCGAATTGATTAACATCCGCCAAAATCAACTGGTCTTCAAATGCTCCAAGCGTAAATAAAAACTTATGCGACCCCGTCAATTGATCGGTCCCTGTTTCAAACATGGAAAGATCCTCAGAAAAATACTCATTAGTCAATTCTTCCCCATAATCAAGGAACATTTCGGCAAATACATCTTCGCCAACCGTCTTAACTGAGAGGTCGTAAGCAAAATCGACATCGATAGCGAAACTATCATTCGAAGCATTGATAAACTCCAAGTCGAAGAAAACCAAATAATTTGAGGTTACATCACCATTACCGACGGAACCGCTCAATGAAAAGGTTTTAGAAAACACATTACCGTCGACCGGGCCATAGTACCAATCGGAATGACTAATTGAGCTTGTTCCATTGCCCGTATATTCCGTGTAAGTTTGGGAATCTTCCAATTCAAACGATCCGTTGACCGTCAAACCGGCAAGATCGCCCGGATTGTCGAGATTGACAATACTATTGATAGTATAGGTAAGCGTAGCGCTACTCTCAAAACTGCTAACCGCATGAGCGGTTGACGCATTCGCCATAAGAAAGAAAGAAGCAATTGATAAGATTGATAAACTTTTAATCGATTTCATTTCTAAACATCCAAAACTCGATGAGCATAAAACTCAATACATAAAATTCATTAGCAGCGGCACTGCCCTAACCGAAGAGCAATACCGCCCTACCCACATTAATCGTCGAGCAACGCTTCAAACGGAAGGAGCGGCTCAATTGAACCGTTGGCACCGACCGCCGGAATTACCAGAAACTCATCCTTGGCCCATTCAGCATGTAATGGATGCCCAGCCGTAACAAAATCCCTATCCCCGACATGACCATTTGGAATCATGATCTCGGGATGATCAAACGGAGCCTGTTCGTATCGCACTCTTTCGTCGGTAAATGTTTTCAATAACGCAATCAGATCTTCTCGGGCCTGGACATTGTTAGCCAAGGGAAGCGCAACTTGCAAACCGTGCAATTGAGGGTTGTCGAAGTTACCGCCCCTAGCATAAAACTCCACAACCTCTTTCAACGTTGCCATACTACCGTTGTGCATGTAAGGTCCGGTTAACTCAATATTTCGCAGAGTCGGCACCTTAAACGCAGCCTTAGTTGCCAGACCCAATTTAGGTCCGTTTTTATGAGCCTGAGCCGCTTGAACCGTAGGAATATAATTCCTTGTTTCTATTAAACAACCTTCAGTTCCGTTCGGATCCGGAATCAAACCGTCCAGCGTAGTAAACATATCTCCAAAGTTAATTGGGATATTCAATGACAACGGAGCAATAAAGTCACAAGCTCTATTGGTTGTTACTCCCTCATCCAAAACTTTATCCGTTTCACCGGCCAAATACTCTACATATTGAGCGGCAAGCGATAGCGGGTTACCAAAATCATCCAAACCGCCTAAGCCAGGGTCGCCATCCGGGTCCGCAACACCGGTATTAAAGTAACCGAAGTCCATCAGCTTAGGGCTACTTAGACCCCCTTGGGTCGTATCGCGGGTAACCGTGTTGCCGTATTTATTAATGCCGGCCGAGGCGGCGCCACTGAAAGGACCCATGCCGTTAGGCCCAAGTTTATCGATAATCATTGCATTGGTTACTACCGCCGCTGTCGACAATGTCGGTCCTGCATGACAAAGATTGCAATGCGCCAACTCCATTACTGCAATACCTCGTTTAGCGGATTCACCAATACACTCGGCCAACGGCTCGAAAGTTGCCGGATCACGCGGACAGGTATCGATGGGCGCCTGATCGGAAATCAAAGTCGCTTGATAGAGCTGTAATGCAATGCCGAAAAACATTGAAAAATTAGCTTCGGCCTGATCGTAAGCCTGCTGACCGGGCCGACCGCCAAATGGGCCGGTGCGCGAAAAAGACCAATATTTTTGGTTAAACGACTTTTTAACCATATCCTTATAGGTAGTATTGAGGCCGGGCTGCAGACTCTCCGGAGAACTCAACGTCAAATTAAGCGGCGCAAAGACGCTATCTTCATGATGAACCTTTTGGTACTGCAAAGGCTTTCTTGACAACAATTTTCTGCCGATATCCGGCCATGTTCTATTACGGCAACTCATCTCTACTGAATTCAAAGGCGGCGCTAACGCCTGCGAAGCCAATGATGAGTTTTCAAGGCTTAACCGCTGTTTTTTTACTTTTCTTGCACTAACCTTCACCCAAACACCGGCATCGGGGTCTCGATTTCCCCAAGGACTGCTACCATTGAAGATATTATTGGCACGACCGTCCCAGAAGTTCCTATGATTAAAAACCGCATTGATGACGGTAGGCGCATTTCTCGGCACGACGCGTCGGGTGCCGACATTGTTGACATGAAACACCGGATCGGCTTCTCGACTACATTCGTCGTTTATACCCCTCAACCTGGAAACGCCGGTAAACTCTCCGCTAAACGTACCGGACGATCCAACGACATCGTCATTGCTAAAAGCCACACCACTATTGCGATCGAAAGGGTTGTTAAACCGATGAAAGGGAAAATCATCCCGGTTCAATGTGTGATTAGCCCCGCCCAAACCGGATGCAGTAACATTAAAAATTTGCCCTGTCGGTTTACTGCTATTTTCGCCGGGGTTCAACTGATGCTTTACTCTGACATCCGCTCCGGCATGAAAATGACAAGAACCGCAAGCCATGCCGTCACTGCCGACATTGACGTCCCAAAACAACGCCTTACCCAAAGCAATTGCCATGTCTTTATCAACGACTATAGGGTCGGGACCGTCCACCAAACCAGGAACCGGAGGCACTTCCGCATCGGTCAACGGAGACGGGACCGGACCATGGGCAAAGGCTATTTGTGTCGCCACCAATAAATAACCCGATATCAGTTTATTCATAAATTTCATTTAAAATTCACCGTTTTTATTATCCGTCAAATCTAAAAAAACTCGGCCCCCCGAAAATTTTCGAGAGACTCGCTCAACATATTACCTGATTAGCCAGTTTCTTCAGCTAAAGCCCAAAGATCAGCTCATCCCTAGCAGGACGGGGTTCGCATACTATGCGCGTCAAGCTAAAAACGGCCAACCCACATCAAGCTCGTTCCCACCGCTCCAGCGTGGGAATGCATAACGATCTTGCCTCGGCTGACAAGGTATGGGTTCCCACGGAGGACCATGGGAACCAGAAAATCGTCGGGAAGCTAGAGCTTCCTGAACAGGTTACCCAAGCTGGACTTGGGTAACAGCATATTGTAGTTTTTGCGACTACGACTGGCCCCTGCGCGGACACTTGGCTTCGGCAAGCTGAAGCATCTTGCTAATCAGCACATATTATTTGCGCGCAATCTTTAGTGAACAACGATATGAAGTCAAACATTGCACAAAAACTACAACCCTTAATCGAATAAGGTTATCAGCAAGAACCTAGCCATAACCACATTTATTTTATATCTCATAGGTTTACTAGAATAATTAGCTCGAGCTCCTTTCAAATCTCAGATAATAAATAAGCGATATGCCCTTATTTTTAATAAATTGTGTGATATGACGCACATTGAAGCAAAAAACAACCTATTCCTGCCGCGAATCATAACGAAACGCCTTAATGCAAGGGTCTAGCACGTCAATGATCGAGCCAAACTCGGACTCATAGTTTTTCCACCGCGCCAGTGAAGATTGATAAAGGGGCCTGGATACTTGATTAAAACTCGGACTAACGATTATTTTTTTCGACGCATTTTTATGAAATTCAATAGCATTCTCCTCCCAGCTCAAGCCCAAAAAATCAAAGACCGGCCTAAATGTCGCCTCAAACCGCAATACCGCATCTTCATAGCGAAATTCGATCCATTCAAGCGTTAACGACTGCTTGATATACATCCACCAATCCATGACTGCCGCATAAAATTCTGCTGTCGACCGCCAATCAAGCAAATGCACAGTCGCCGGCGTAGGAGCCATCACTTGCATAAAGCAGCTCAAGCAAACATCGCGTGGATCGCGCGTCACAAATACTACTTTTGCATCGGGAAATACGCAGTTAATCAAACCAATATCGATCGTGTTCATTGTCGTTTTATCTAAAAACATTTTACTACCGATATCATCGCCAAATCGACCTTGCGCTCGTCTCCAATAAAACGCTCGCAATTCTTTTATTGCCGACAAATCCAGCGCTTTCAATTGTTCCGGCGTCGTACCCTGATATTCCGATATACGATTGAGTTCATTTCTCATCGCAACAATTAAATCAGGCTCGTCCGCCACTATAATATCGCCGTGCGTACCGATAACCTCTTGACTCAACGTGGTCCCCGAGCGCATAAAGCCCATCAAAAATACCGGTGCCGGCAACTCCTGTTTAAACTCCTCAACCGACCAGCGCCCTAAAAGCTCTCGATCAAAGCCCGCTTTGTTTGCTTCCAGCATGTTCGGAACCAAAAGCTCATTTTGCTTGTTTATTTCAGGCAGCCGTTTCGCAAAACCGGCCGCGACGTGCAAATGTTCAAAGACTTGGTCATATAGCCCCTCTTTATCGAGCAACTTGGCTAGCTCTTTATGGGCCCGGTATTTTTCTTCGGCACTAAACGACGCGCGTAAGACTTTTTCAAGACGTATCTTCGCCGAATCCACTCGACCCTCTGCCGCTTCTAGGGTCGCTAACAAGATATTCAACACCATATTCTCAGGCGCTAATTTTAGGGCTCGCTTTCCTGCAGTTAACGCATCACGCCCTTGATTGAGCCTTGAATAGGCTAATGAAAGCAACTGAAAACCCCTAACTTCATTAGGCTTAATTTGTACCGTGCTTTTGAGCAAATCAAGAGAGCCTTCGTAATCATTCCAAAACTGCAATTGCTCGGCTAGCATCACCAACTCCTTAGTATCTCTTTTCTTTTTAGCCTTTTTTTCTAAAAAACGACCTGCCAAACGCAGATAGGTCAATCCATCCTTGATTCGCCCATGCCAACATTGCGCCTGCCCTAAGCAAGCAAGCGACTGAGCATCTTTCGGATCCTCTTTAACAGCTAATTCAAACCATTTAATCGCCTCTTCAGTATTCCGCGCTTGGATTGCGGCTTGACCGCGACTTAAATAATCGTTCATAACATCTTCTATCCTTAATATGAAAGTTTGTAGATTTGGACTTTTTATCTATACCTTTCGCACTTCAAATTTCGGCAGTGCCTTAGGAGGCGCCGGGGTGCTCGGCTAAGGCTTTGCCAGCATGGAGCTGGCATAGAGCCTTCATGGATGTATTCACGGCGTCCTTTGACGGGCGCCCCGGTGCCGAATTTTGATCTACGATGGGTATAATTTTTCGATATGCAAAAGCTCAGCAACGAAAATACCGCCCCTCCCTACGCCTCGAATTTTCATTTGCAGAGGCGATGGCCGAGCCTTCATGAATGTTACTTTGACTGCCGTTACAGTTTGGATTTAATGACAAAACCCGGAAACAAGCATTTTTCACACCATGAGCGCCTGATTTAAGGAGGCATTTATTACTATCCATCGCAAATAACGAGAGCAAAATAGCCTATGTTTGCTATAGGCATCCGAAAAAGGCGGATTTTTGGGGAATACAACGCTAAACTATCACCGCCTCTAAAATGACAAAGCATATTAATTAAACTATGTTATTTAACGACTCATGCAGCTTTTCCCTCACCATTGCTCATTTAGGATTCACGCTTTAATGCCAGGATGGATTAGCCGAAACAGCGACGCTATCTACATAAGCAATGATTTACGGATTTATGTGAAGTTTTGGCCTTAATTTTGCTGATTAAATTTAGTTAAACTTCATGCCTCGCTAATCTCATGACCGTAAGCCTGTCGAAATTACCATTCAATTTTTACCCAAAGCAAAATGAACAAGCTCTATAACCTCAGCAAAGGCTATGTTCGCGTTAATAGTTGAAATTAATACGACACCAATGTCGAAACTTGAAGACTGTTGGGTACACTTTGCGTACCCCAGCAGTCCCACCCGTAGTTTAACATGCCCTCATGTATTGCCTTGTACTGACGCTAGGTACGCGCAGCATACCCTACAATTCACTTTGGATTTATAAGTGCTCCGGTAGTGGCGGATGTTTTCAACGATTACCGCATACATAGCCTTTTTAAACCAATCGCAGAAAGCCTATTGCAAAACATTTGTAACATTTACAATTAACAATAGCCTTACTTATCGCCGATCACACCATGATTTATTAGAACTCTATCTTTTATAGCTCTTGTCCTTAGCTATACTTTCAATCACTTCTTTACCTAATAATGCAACGGAAACTTTAAATGAAACTACGCAAACCTACTCGATTGTTACTGCTGATGAGCGTGCTGCTTCTTGCCGCGTGCGGAAGTGCCGAAGATCGCGAACAAAAGTATCTGGAAAAAGCGCAATCTTTTTTCGACCAAGATAACTTCGATAAAGCGCGAGTCGAATTGAAAAACGTGCTGCAAATCAACCCCAAAAATTCTGATGCCGCTTATCTCCTTGCCAAAGTCGAAGAAAAGGACCAAAACTGGCAAAAAGTATTCGGCCTCCTATCCTCGGTCGTCGAGTCGAATCCGGACCACTACGAAGCGCAACTGCTGCTTGGCAAACTATTTCTGGTTAGCGGCAATGCTGAACAAGCCGAGGAAAAAGCCGACCTAGTATTGGCGAAACAACCGGACCATGCCGACGCGCTCGCGTTAAAAGCGGCTATTTTTTTACGAAAAAACAATAACGCACAAGCCAATGAACTTTTGAACAAGGCACTGACCTTAGAACCCGGCCATCAAGAAGCAACGATGCTGATGGTTAAGATCTATGGCGACGAAAAAAAACTTCCTGAAGCGCTCGAAGCCATCGACAAGGCTTTAGCTCAGCATCCCAATGCAATAAGCCTATCCTTGATCAAGATAAACATTCTCAATGCCCAAGGTAATAAGGTCTTAGCCGAGCAGGAAATGGTTTCTCTGGTCGATCGCTTTCCGGATAAAAAAGAACTCTATATTGGTCTGGCAAAATTTTATGTTGCCGAAAAACGTCTCGACGAAGCCGAAGAAGTATTACATAAATTAATTGTCCAACTCCCGGACGAAGAGTCGCCAAAACTGGCACTGGTCGATTTTTTGATTGCGCAACGCGGTAAAGAGGTTGCCGAGCAAACGCTACAAGAGATGATCCAAAAAAACCCGAAAAACTTTAGCTATCGTTTCGCAATGCTTAAGATCTACCAAGATCAACCGGATAAAGTCAAAGACATCCTCAATAAAATTGTCGCCGACGATCCGATTGGAAAAGACGGGCTCGAAGCCAAAAACCGTTTGGCCGCTCTTGCCTTGAAAGAGAAAGATCTAACCACGGCCCGCAGCTTGGTGGATGAAGTCATCGAAGCCGACCAGCGCAACAATGCCGCGTTGTTGATGCGCGCCGGCTTGCTGCTGCAAGACAAGCAATTCGATGGGGCGACCGCCGATTTAAGAACCGTTTTGAGAGACGCCCCCGATTCGGAACGAGCCTTATTATTGCTAGCGAGCACGCATCTGCAAAACGGCAAGATCGATTTGGCCAAAGAGTCGCTCGAAAAAGTCCTTGCCGTCAATCCCAAAAACCTCTCTGCCGCCAAAGACTTGGCTAGGCTGATGGTGCGTAACAAACAGGAGGACGCAGCTATAGAATTATTGGGCAAAATGCGTACTCAATTCGATAAAGACACCGATTTAACCATCATGATGGCCGATCTATACGCTCAGCAGAAAAAATGGAACAAAGCCGAAGAAACCGCCCGGTTGTTGTTCGATAACGAAGAAAAACCGGAATTAGGCCACTTCAAACTCGGTCAGCTTTACATGGCGCAAGGCAAAACCCAAGAAGCGACCGAGGCGTTTAAAAAGACGCTTGAAATCAAACCATTTGCTATGGACGCAGTGAGCGGCTTGGTCTCGAGCTATTTAGCGCGCAATGAAGTCAAACAGGCAGAAAAAGTGCTCGACGATGCCTTGTCAAAACAACCGGAAAACGGCGCATTCTTGGCGATGCGCGGACAATTGTATCTACAGGATAAGCAATTCGAAAAAGGCGAAAGTCTCTTTAAAAAAGTCGTCGAACTCTACCCAGAGTTCGAACAAGGCTATCTGGATTTGGCGTCGGCCTATTTGAGACAGCAACAGATCGATAAGGCCATCGAAGTCTACGAAAACGGACTTACGGCCCTCTCCGATAAAGGCGCTAAAGTTGCCAACCAACTGATAGAATTGTACGGAAATCAAAAAAATTGGGAGAAAGCCGAAGCCACCGCAAAAAAACTGCTTGAAATGTCGGAAAACAAAGATTTGGCCTATTTCCGCCTCGGACAAATTTATATGGCGCAAGGGAAATCGCAAGAAGCGACCGATGCTTTGAAGAAAGCCCTGGAAATCAAACCACTGGCTGTCGACGTCGTTAGCGCTCTGGCTTCCAGCTATATGGCTAGACAAGAAGTCGCGGAAGCGGAAAAGCTGTTGGACGACGTACTGGCCAAGCAGCCTGAAAACGGAACCTTCCTCGCGCTTCGCGGCGAATTGCATCTACACAATAAACAATTCGAACAAGGCGAAAAACATTTCGAAAAAGTCGTCAAGCTCTATCCGAAATTCGAAAAGGGTTATCATGATCTCGCTTCGGCCTATATGAGATCAGAGCAGACCGACAAAGCAATCAAAGTCTATCAAGACGGCCTTAAAGTTTTACCGGACAGCGTTCAGTTGCTGATGGGTAGCGCCGCTATCAACGAACTGTCGAAAAACCCAGACGCCGCGATCGAAGCTTATGAAAAAGTGCTGAAGATCAAACCGGACGTTACCCTGGCGACTAACAATCTGGCGGCCTTGCTGACAAATAAAGGCGATGATGCCAGCCTAAAACGGGCCTTCGACCTTGCTCAAGCCTTGAAGGAATCCGACGCACCGTCGTTCATGGACACCTACGGCTGGCTCAATTATCTAAAAGGCAACTACGACGAAGCTTTGAAATACCTGGAAAAAGCCGTCGCCAAGGAAGCCCGGATACCGGACTTGCACTATCACTTGGGCATGACTTATCTGAAAAAAGGCCGGAAAGCGGATGCCATAAAAGCGCTGGAAAAAGCGCTCGAAGGGGATACGGCTTTCGAAGGCAGGGAAGAAGCCAAAGCCGAACTGGATAAGCTGAAAGCGCAATAAGGGGGTTGAGAGTTTGCAGTTAACGGTAAGCTGCTATCGGTCCCTGTATAAGCCGGCTCAATTCCCAAGGTGCTATTAACCTAAAAAGAAGCAGCTGAGAGACTCAAACTACCTTTCACCCTGGTTCCTTCGGCTATACTCAGGAGAGCCCTGGCGAAGGGTGAAGGCTAGTTTGAGGCTTCGCCAGGGCGGTGAAAGCGTTGTAGACCCTTCATGCTTCGACTTAGCTCAGCACGAACGGTCTACAACACATGCCAACGTAATTATTCACAGCCCCTATCGTTCCCACGCTCCGGCGTGGGAATGAAGACCGTGACGCTCTAGCGTCTCGTACCGCTGGAGCGGTACTCAGGCGTTCCCACGCAGAGCGTGGGAACGATAATTTCCGGGGGACTGAATAAGTTACATGCCAACTGCTCTTTTCAGGATTAAAGCATGTAGCCCGGATGCAGCGTAGAGGAATACGGGCTACGCTGTTTAAACGCGCAGGAGGTAGCGATTCAACTGAGGGATCTTTGCTTAGCTTGATGCGTATAGTGGGAATCCCCGAGCCGGCGCTTAGGAACAAGACGATGGGTGACCTCGGTTTCCCGACTGGATTAAAAAAACCGCACCGCAGCAATCGTTAGACCCGCGCAGCTCACAATAAAACCGACTAGCCACAGAAAATGCCGATCGTGACGCTTAAGCATTTCATCAAAACGCTTATCGATTTGTTCAAAACGTTTGTCGACTTGTTCAAAACGCTTCTGAGTCATCTCAAAACCTTGCATCATCAACTCCCGTTGATGCTTAAGCTCCTCCTCTACCCGAACAATTCGTTCACGAAGCTCAAGCTCATAACGGACATTGGCATTAACCAGCTCCGGACGGGCGGCAATACTCTGATCAATGAGCCTTTGAATTTCTATTAAATCTTCTTGCGCAAGCGCCATCTCAATGGCTCCATGAAAACTTGAATAATCGCTATAGTAAGCCACAACAGATATCAAAAACAACATCATGCGTCATTTCCTGTATTACTGAATGGTGCCGAAACATGGAGTCAAAAGAAATTGTCAACAATAAGGCCTAACTTTGTTTTTTTCATCATTCACCGTTTACCCTAAAAAGATCATTTGAGTGTATCAAACTACCGTTCGCCCTGAGCCCTTCGGCTACGCTCAGGAGAGCCTTGTCGAATGGTGAAGGTTAGTTTGAGACTTCACCAAGCCGGTGAAAGTGTTGTAGACCCTTTATGCTTCGACTTGGCTCAGCACGAACGGTCTATGCCAACTGCTCTTTCTTGGTTTGCTGCTTAGGAACGAGCATGAAATAACTTCGACAAATGCTGAAAGGGGGTTCGGTGGCTCGATTGACAGGCGTCGGCGGCAGGGATAGCCGCCGTCGAGCCTACATGGATGTATTCACGGCGTCCTGTCAAGCGAGTCGCCGAACCTCCTTAGTGCCTAAAACTTGTAGAAGTAAATTTGTGCATATTCCTTACTGCTTACTTCTTTCCCCTTTCACCTTTCCCCTTTAAAATTAACCAACATCCAGCCTAATCCATACTCCCATGCCTCCAACCAGCAACGAAACCTTCATCGAACTCAATGGACTAACCAAAAACTACCGCGAATCGGGACGGCCCGTTACGATTTTCGATAACCTGCAGTTATCGGTAAAACGCGGGGAATTGTTGGTCTTGCTGGGACGAAGCGGCTCGGGAAAATCGACTTTGTTGAACTTGCTCGGCGGTATCGACAGGCCCGATAGCGGCCGTATCGTTATCGACGGTATCGATCTGACCGTGCTATCGGAACATCGGCGCACCTTGTTTCGCCGACATCATATCGGTTTCGTGTTTCAATCCTATCAATTGATACCGACGTTGACGGTGTTGGAAAATTTATTGTTGCCTTTGGAATTGATCCGGCGCATAACTAGAAAAGACCAAGACAAGGCAACCGATTTATTGAACTCTCTGGAATTGTCCGATCGGCTCGACACCTATCCCGACCGGCTTTCCGGCGGCGAGCAACAACGCGTCGCGATTGCTCGCGCGCTGATTCACGATCCGGGATTGGTTCTAGCCGACGAACCGACCGGTAATCTGGATTTACAAACCGGTCAACAGGTCATGTCATTATTGGATAAACTGGTTCGGCAAAGCGGAAAAACGCTGATACTTGCCACGCATAGCCGTGAAGTCATGGGCATCGCCGACCGTATTTTGACCATCCGCGACCATGCATTGATCGAAACCGACGATTAACCCATGAATACGATACTCAACCGTGCCGGTCGTAATTTTCTCTTGCAACACCCTTGGCAACTAGCGCTCGCCTTGCTCGGCATCACGCTTGGCGTCGCGGTCGTGATCGCTATCGATTTAGCGCTCGATAGCGCGCTACAGTCATTTAAACAAGCCGAACGAACGGTTTCGGGAAAAGCCACGCACCGCATTGCTGGCGGCGAAGGAGGGCTTGATGAAATGCTTTACCGCAAGCTGAGAGTCGAGCACGGAACCCGCAACCTGGCACCGGTACTGCAAACCTATCTTCCTATCCAACAAAATCCGGAAATTAAACTCCGTGTGATCGGTATCGATCCATTCGCCGAAAACGCCTTTCGTTCCGGCTGGCAAAGCGGACAAGACGGTACGCAAGCAGCGATTCGCTTAGTCGCCGAAACGAATACCGCATTAATCGGCAGACAGACCGCCGAAGCTTTAGGATTGAATATCGACGATGAGTTGGTCGTGACGACCGGCACCGGCGACCATCGGTTGCGTATCGTCGACTTGATCTCCCCCGGGAGCGCTGCAGCAACGGAAGCGCTTCGCAATATCGTGATCGCCGATATCTCGACGGTTCAGGAAATCACGGGCTGGTTCGGCAAGCTCAGTTATATCGATGTCATTATTCCGGATAACGGCACTCGGAATGTTCAACCTCGACTCGCCAACCTTTTGCCGGGCGATGTTTCGTTGGTTTCGATCGAAACGCAATTCGAATCGATGCAGCAAATGACCGAGGCCTTTTCCATCAATCTCTCCGCGATGGGCCTTTTGTCGCTGTTGGTCGGCATGTTTTTAATCTATAATACCATGACGTTTTTAGTACTGCAAAGGCGCGGCTTAATCGGCAATTTACGCCTGATCGGCGTAACGCGGCAGCAAATCAGCCGAATGATTATAGCCGAAGTTCTGATGTTGGCCGCCATAGGGACAACGCTCGGCATCGGGCTCGGGCTGCTGCTCGGCCAAATCATGCTGCAACCCGTTTCAGCCACAGTCGATACGCTTTATTTCAGAGTCGATAGATTATCGTTATCGGTTTCTCCGCTGCAAATCGGCAAGGCCATTCTCCTTGGTATCGGCGCCACGCTACTGGCCGCGATACCGCCGCTTCGCGAAGCGAACCGTTTCTCGCCGAAGCACGCACTGACTCGCTCGCAATTGGAATCCGGAACCCGGCAGTTGACCCGGTCGGTATTGCTGTTAGGTCTAATATCGATCGCGGCCGGATTCGCCGTAGGCTTTTTGTCCGAAACCAGCATACAACTGGGACTCGCCAGCGTATTTTTACTGTTGTTCGGCTTTGCATTGCTTACGCCTTCGGCAACTTTGGGCTTCATGTCCGTGGTAGAAGCGTTGAGCGGCCGGCACTTCGGCATTCTCGGCAGATTACCACCGCGCATGGTCGGTGCTGAAATTAGCCGTACCGGCGTCGCGATCGCGGCACTGATGATCGCGGTTGCCGCGACCGTCGGCATGAATTTGATGATCGACAGTTTTCGCGTAACCGTCGCACAGTGGCTCAACACAACCTTGCAAGCCGATCTCTATGTCTCGCTAACTAGCGATAAAACGACCAGCGACAAAGCCGTCAAGGATCAGCAATTGAAATCGGTTATCGCGGAACTTGCCGAAGTCGATCAAGTTAGCACCGTTTTGCATAGCCAAGTCGTCGCCGACAACAAGCCGGTCAAGATATCTGCGTTCGAATTGACCGATGCATCGAAAAACGGCTTCATCTTCAAACAAGCATTCGATGCCGATTTGTGGAGAGCCTTCGAGGAACAACAGGCAGTTATCGTGACCGAACCTTACGCTTATCACAATAAACTCAAAACCGGCGAAAGCATCAAACTGCAAACGGCAGACGGATTGCAAGACTTTAAGATAATCGGAATTTATTACGATTACAGCGGCGACCGAGGCCGACTTGCGATGAGCCGAACGCAATATCTTCGTTATTGGCCGGACTTGGGTTATACCGGCATCGGTGTTTACGGAGTAATGGGAATCGATTTGAACGTATTGGAAAACCGTCTGCGCGACCTGCTTCAGCAAGGCATGGAACTCAAATCCAGCCGTGCGATTTTCGATGCTTCAATGCAAGTTTTCAACGAGACATTTTTGATTACCGAAACCTTGCGTTGGCTCGCGGCCGGCATTGCTTTCGTCGGCGTATTCGGCGCACTGATGGCGCTGCAATTCGAGCGTACCCGGCAACTCGGCATTCTGCGCGCAATCGGCATGACACCCCGCCAATTGACCGGTTTGATTTGCACGGAAACCGGTTTAATGGGATTAACAGCCGGTTTGATCGCCGTTCCGGTCGGCCTGTTAGTCGCTTACGTGCTGATTCATATCGTTTACTTGCGTTCATTCGGCTGGACAATGGCCTTTCATGTCGACCCTGCCGTGTTAGTTCAAGGTTTACTGCTGGCGGTATTCGCGGCGCTGTTAGCCGGTATATTGCCTGCCTATCGAATGGCTCGTACTCGTCCGGCCGATGCATTGCGGGCCGAATAATGAAAAAAAACGTTCTCTTTTTCGCGCTTTGCCTTATCGTTATCTTATCGGTGTGGCTGCATTTCAGTCCGGTCGACGAAAACCAAGCCGTTGAGGAATCCTCGTTCAGCAGTCCGCTAACTGCCGATAGCGAAGGCTACGCGAAGGTACTAGAGCCCCGTCCGTTCCTGTTTCCGGAAGATCATGGCGCGCATGACGATTACCGTAGCGAATGGTGGTATTTTACCGGCAACCTGGAAGACCCGAATGGGCGGCGTTTCGGTTATCAATTGACCTTCTTCCGCTTTGCGCTGGCGCCCGACGATATAGAGTCGGAATCAGCCTGGCGCGACCAACACTTGTACATGGCGCATTTTACGGTAACCGACGTTAAAGGACGACGGTTTCACAGTGCCGAGCGTTTCAGCCGAACCGCCTTGGATTTGGCCGGCGCACGTAACGACCGTTTTCAGGTCTGGTTGCATGATTGGTCTGCCGAAGGAATAAACGGCGGCATTTTTCCGATGCACCTAAAAGCCGAACATCGGGATATCGCGATCGACCTATTATTGAGCACGCAAAAACCGGTGGTCTTACAAGGCGACCGCGGTTTCAGCCGAAAAAGCGATAAGGCCGGTAACGCGTCTTATTATTATTCCTATACCCGGCTTTCGACCGAGGGAAGCGTCAGGATCGACAAACAAAATTTTCCGGTGTCCGGCAGTAGTTGGATGGACCGGGAATGGAGCACCAGCGCTTTATCGGAAGATCAAGCCGGCTGGGACTGGTTTTCGCTACAGCTATCGGACGATACCGAACTGATGGTTTACCAACTCCGGCTCAAGGACGGCGGCATCGATCCGCATAGCTCCGGTACGTTGATCCCGGCTCGATCAAACCCGGTCGCGCTTCAGGTCGACGACGTGAATATCGAAGTACTCGACGAATGGACCAGTCCGCATTCCAAGCGCACTTATCCGTCCCGCTGGCGTTTGACGATACCGAAACAGCAATTGCAGCTCGAAGTCGAGCCGCTGCTCAACGATCAGGAATTGAATTTGGCTTTCCGTTATTGGGAAGGCGCGGCAAGACTGACAGGCACGCATCGCGGGCTGCCAGTTACAGGATTCGGCTATGTGGAGTTGACAGGGTATTGACGAGGGTGAGCGGTGAGCAGCGATTGGTAAGCGGTAAGCAGTGAGCGGACAGGAGATTATCTTTCATCTTTCATCTTTCATCTTTCCCCTTTCACCCTGCTCACCGCTCACTGCTTACCGCTAACCACCAACCAATCCCTATTCTTCCAACTCAATCAAAACCCGGTCGCCTTGCGCTATTTCCAGCTGTGCGACGGTTCCCGCATTCACCTCCAGCATATATAACGCCTTAGCATGCGAATCGTAGACCCCGCAAACCGGGGTGATGCAAGGTTGGACATTCTGCAAAATCGATACGATTTTACCTTTCGCTGAAATAAACAAAATATCCAACGGCATTTTGGTGTTTTTCATCCAAACCCCGAGCACATCTTCTTTAGGATGAATAAACAGCATGCCGGTATTGTCGGCAAGCGCTTTGCGAAACATCAAGCCTCTGGACCGGGCGGTTTCGGTCATCGCCACTTCGAGGTCGATCGCATGTCGCGACTTTTCGAAAACCAAGCGACCACGGCCCAATCGTTCGGCCGGATAAAGTTCTTGAGCTTCGGCACTGATCAGCCAAAATAAACAAACCGCCAAACCAAGAAATATTTTTTTCATACGATTTCTCGCCATTGAATTTTCTCGATAGCGCGATCGATCACGACCGCGCAAAAAATGTCACGTTTCCAATCGTTGCAGGCAATCCGCCAGTCCGATGCCGGTGCGAATTCTTCGGGGACGCGCAACATCCGGCCAGGGTCGCTCGGGTCGACCACGCAACGGTTCAAACCCAAGGCGATGCCACGGCCGGTCGCTTTCACGAAGGCTTCTTTACGAGTCCAAAAACGGTAAAACGCGGAAATCCGCTCCTCCTCCGGCAAAGCTTCCCAGTACGTTATTTCTTCAGCCGCGAAACATTTCATAACGATACCGGCCAAATTCGACCGGCTTCTTGCCGCCTCGAGATCGATACCCAAGCGGCACTGCCGGGCCACGGCCAACGCAAAATAATCGCCCGAATGCGACAGGTTGAATGTCCAGTCCGGATAATCGGGTAAATAGGGCTTACCGTTCGCCTCGGCCGCAAAAACGAGGGCTTCGGGTTTACATTTCAAGAGTTCGGACAACGCCAGACGTTTTTTTGCATGAATCTCGACATAGCGGTTTTGCATTTCGGCCGTGCGCCGCTGCATCGCATTAGACCGTTCGCTGTCGCTCAGCATGTCATAATAGTTTCGATTCAATACATTTATACTGTAAAGCTTGCCGTATTCTATTTCGATACAGCCGGGTTTCAGAGTCGCTTCAGTCATTGCGAATCACCGCCAAACCTTCGCCACGAGGGTCGCTCGCGGCACTGAAGCGGCCTTCCCGCTTATGCCATTGCAGCGCTTGCATATCGCCGTACCGGTAGGATGTTTCGCGTAGCCGATGGCCCAATTTTTCAAGACCTTGCAATTCTTCAGAGGACAAGCCGCCGGGTTCGTATTGCACGGCATCGGGAATATATTGATGATGATAACGCGGAACGCTAACCCAGGAATCCGGACCGTTACCGTCGGCAAAATCCAATATCCCCAGCAAGACCATCGAAATAATGCGGCTACCGCCCGGCGTTCCCAATACCGCGATGCGCTCGTCGTCTTCGAGAAAAGTCGGCGACATACTCGACAGCATACGCTTACCGGGCGCTATTGCATTCGGCAATCCGCCGATCAAGCCGTATACGTTAACCGCGCCAGGCCGGCTATCGAAGTCGTCCATTTCGTCGTTCAAAATCACACCGGTACCTTCGGCAACGAACCCGGAGCCAAAGGGATAGTTAACGCTCAAGGTTGCGGCAACTCGGTTGCCTTCGCCATCCATCACTGAAAAATGCGTCGTGTTGTCGCCGCCTGCTTGTTCTGGCAAATTCCCTGACAGCATTGCGCTCGGCAACGATCTATCCTTACGAATCGTACTTCTGAGACCGGCCGCATAATCGAGATTAATCAAACGCGAAACCGAAACATCGATAAAATCGGGATCGCCCAAGTATAAAGCCCGGTCATGATAGACCCGGCGCAAAGCTTCGATCACCAGATGTTTGCGGGTGACTGCATCGATTGCGGTCAAATCGTATTCGGCCAGGATATTCAAGGCTTGCACCAAGCCGATGCCGCCGGCCGACGGCAGTGCCGCGCCGGTTATTCGAATGCCGCGATAAGTCCCTTTGACCGGCTCTCTTTCGACTACCCGGTAATTGTCGAAGTCTTCTTGACTCCAAATACCGCCGGCTGCTTTAACCGATTTCAACAGTTTTTCCGCCGTTTCGCCGGCGTAAAACCCGGCTGCCCCGAAATCGGCGAGCCGCTGTAAAGTCTTCGCTAAATCGGGCTGACGCAAAGTCCAACCGGGGCCGGGTACTTGTCCGTTATCGAGAAATATCGCGGTCGCCGCCGAGGATGCCTTGATTTGCGGTAAGCGAAATGACAATAAGCGGCGATAGCGCGGCCCGACGATAAAACCGTCGCGCGCATAGCGAATCGCCGGTTGCAGCGAAGCCGACAAGGGTAATTTGCCGTAATGCTCGGCCAAGTGAACCAAGGCCGCAGGGACGCCTGGAATTCCAGCCGACAGGGGCCCGTCGATCGACAGTTTTGGTATGACCTTGCCTTCGGCATCGAGATACATGTCTTGGTGTGCGGCCAACGGCGCTGTTTCCCGTCCGTCCAGCATCGTTTCGAAACCGTCGGAAGCGCGGTGCAACAACCAAAAACCGCCGCCGCCCAATCCGGAACCGGCCGGTTCGACCACGGCCAATACCGCGCTGATCGCAACCGCGGCATCGAAAGCATTGCCGCCCCGACCGATCATTTCCAGCGCGGCATGGCTCGCCAACGGATGCGCGCTGGAGACCGCGACTTTGTTTTCCGTTGCATGACCGGTAATGGCCGACAGTGTTAGGAATACGGCCAGAACGGCAACGACCGATGTTTTTGCTAATTTCAAAATCGTCTCCTTGGGGTTTCATTGGTCTTGCGCAGAGGCGCGGAGGCGCAGGGTTTTTCATGACGAAGGAGCGTCACTAAGGATTTCGTGATAAATAACGTCCTGGAACTCTGCGCTTTGTTAAGGATTCGGTAACTCGCTTGGCAGGACGCCGTGAACCCAGCACCTAAATTATCCAAGACAATTAATCATAACCAAAGGCTATGGAATTTAGGTGCTGGGTGAATACGTCCGTGTAGGCTTGACGGCGGCTTTCCCTGCCGCCGACACCTGCCAAGCGAGCAACCGAACCCTCCTCCGTAAAATAGGGAAGTTATTTACGACCAAATCCTAAAGGCTTGCATTTTAGCCTATCCGGCTTCGATATCGCTTGTTGTTAATCAACGTTCGCGGCTTTCCCTCACCTAGCGTTAGGTGAGGGACGATCAGGGGATCGCTCCCACAGGGGGTTACAAGCGTTGTGGGCGCGACGCTTTCACGCCTCTGCGCGAGTAACAATCAAGCCTTTGCAATCGCCGAACGGTTATATTAAGCTTTTGAACCGCTTAGCGCATTAAACCATGGCAACCGCTATTCGGCCGTATCGTACGAATTGGAACAAAAACACTCAAGCATGACCCAACACAAAAGAACCTTAGGCTTCATCGGCATCGGCCTGATGGGCAAACCAATGACTATACGCTTGCTCGATGCGGGCTTTCGAGTCAACGTCTGGAACCGTTCCCGAGACAAGCTGACACCGGTCGTCGAAGCGGGCGCGCTTGCCTGCGATTCGATCGAGCAATTGGTCCAGGCTTCCGATATTGTTTTATTATGCCTGTCCGATTCGCAGGCCGTGGCTTCTGTCGTCGAGAACTCTATTCTTAACTCAGGTTCAACCGGAAAACTGCTAATCGATCTTTCAAGCATCGACCCGAAAACCACGCGCCGACTTGCCGGACTATTACGACAACGCAGCGGCATGACTTGGGTCGATGCGCCCGTTTCAGGCGGAGTGCAAGGTGCGGTACAAGGCAGCTTGGCGATCATGGCAGGAGGAGCCGATAACGATATCGAAACCGCGCGCGAAGTTTTGGCTCCGCTCTACCGCCAACTGACGCACTTAGGGGAGGTCGGCTGCGGACAAATTGCAAAAATCTGTAATCAAATGATCGTCAGTTGCAATGTGCTGGTGATCGCCGAAATGATGGCTTTGGCGAAACAGGCCGGCGTCGATGCCGCTAAAATCCCCGAAGCGTTGGCGGGCGGCTTTGCCGATTCGAAACCTTTACAAATCGTCGGACCGGAAATGGCGGACGGAATTTTCGAACCGATTAAATGGCGTGTCAAAACCTTGCTGAAAGACTTGAATATGGCGGTCGATTTGGCGTCCGATCAAGGTAATGCCATCCCGATGTCGGGCCTTGCCGCACAACTGATGCAATTACATGGCAGTCAAGGCTTTCTCGAACAAGACCCGGCTACGTTGATCAAGCTATTCGAACGGTGATGTAAAAAAAGCTTTTTGTCTACGAAATAGACGAAAATATTTGAGCTGCTTCTCAAGCTCCAGCTCTCACCGTTATAGATAAACTGTAGGGTACGCTGCGCGTACCTAATGTCGGCACAGGGCAACACATGAGGACACGTCAAGCTACGGTTGGAACTGCTGTGGTACGCACAGCGTACCCTACAGCCTTCAAATTTCGAAATTGGTGTAACACTCACTTCAACTATTAACGCGAACATAGCCTTGAAAAGGCTCCTGATTAGCAAGATGCTTCAGCTTGCCGAAGCCAAGTGTCCGAGCAGGGGCTAATCGTAGTCGCAAAAACTACAATATTCTGTTACCCAAGCTCCAGCTTGGGTAACCTGTTCAGGAAGCTCTTGCCCTGAGCATGTCGAAGGGGGAGCTTCCGGTGTGTCTTCCCCAAGCTGGAGCTTGGGAAAGAGCGTGATGTGGGTTGGTCGTTTTTAGCTTGACGCGCATGGTTTGCGAACCCCGCTATGCTAAGGAAATGCTGATCTTTGGGCTTTAGCTGAAGAAACTTGCTAATCAGGAAAAGGCTTACTAATTTAATTACGTTATCCGCAATTTATTTATCCGACAACAGAACATCCCCGATGATCAATTTCAGCGCCAACCTCAGCATGCTGTTTACCGAATTGCCGCTATTGGATCGTTTCGAAGCGGCTAAAAACGCCGGCTTCAGGGCGGTCGAGATTCAGTTTCCTTATAGCGAAAGCATTGATGCGCTTCGCGCCAAACTGGACGAAACCGGCTTGCAATTGGTGCTATTCAATGTCGAAGCGGACGATTTGTTGATAGGCGGCGAAGGCTTGGCCGCAGTTCCCGAGAAATGCGAGCGCTTTAAAACCGCCTTGGCCCAAACCGTCGACTATATCGAGGTTTTGCAACCTAAAGCAGTCAATGTGCTTCCCGGACGCTGTATGAATCCCAGCCGCCTCGACGACTATCTGCAAACATTCGGCGACAATCTGCGCTTGACGGCCGATACTTTCGCAGCGTTCGGCGTCAACACAGTTTTCGAAGCAATCAATACAATCGATATGCCGGGGTTTATTATCCATAGCGGCGCACAAATGCTCGACTGGCTCGAACGACTCGAACACCCCAATATTTTATTGCAAGTCGACATCTATCACTTATCGATGATGAACGAAGACCCTGAGGCCTTTATTCGCCAGCACCCCGAAATAATCGGTCACATCCAATTTGCAGATAACCCGGGACGCGGTCAGCCTGGAACGGGAAATATCGATTTCAATCGTTTGTTCAATTCGATACGGAATTCAGGTTATTCCGGTTGGACCGGTGCCGAGTACAGACCCGTCGGACCGACTCTCGACAGCCTGAACTGGCTTGAACAATTTCAGACAAAAAACTCTGAAAAATTTAGTGCGCGAAGGTTCTGTTATTGAGTATATTTAACGCTTGAGCAAGAGGCAGTAAGATTATCCGAGCTACCTTTTACTCTACGCGTTTCGACAATTAGAAAAAATATAAGGAAACATTATGAAACTCATCAAACCTTTGATCGCTTGTTGTTTATTATTGCAATTCAGTTCAGTCCATGCTCAAGGGAATTCCAGTATGCATGACGGACATGGCGCCGGCGGTGGCGGCGGTTCCGCTTGTCAGAAATTAAGAATCAACAAAAATAAACTGGTACCTGCACATTTGGCCGAAGTCGCGCCCGAATCGGACATTACCTTCAATGCCTTCGGATTCGACAAACCGGAAAATCTTGAGGTCACCGTCAAAAAGATTCCGATTGCGATTACCACCGAATTCAAGGACCCTTTTTATGTCGTGCGAGGCAAACTGCCCCCCGAATTAAAAGGCACTCATGCGAGAATCAACGTCAAGCTTAGGTCGCCGATCATTAAATGCATCAGCGAAGACGGTTGGCTAGTAAAAATTTTGGAATGATCCTAAAAAGATCAGTTGGTAAGTGTTGTAGACCGTTCGTGCTGAGCCAAGTCGAAGCATGAAGGGTCTACAACACTTACACCAGCTTGGTGAAGCCTCAACTGCTCTTTTTAGGATAATACATCCTGAACATAACCTTAATTATCATCAGGCAATTCGAAAACTACGCTTATTCCACCAAACGGCGAATCTTCCAGTTCTATTTTGCCGTGCCTGCTCTCGATAATACGCCTTGCGATAGGTAAACCAATACCGGCACCCGCAGACTTATCGGTCGTAGTCAATCGCTCGAAGATTTCAAAAACTCTCTCCCGGTATTGCACAGGAATACCGGGGCCGTTATCGCTGATGCGATAACGGCTGAGTTTGCCGACGCGTTCCCCGCTGATATGAATTTCAGGAACGACGTTATCATCGGTAGGCAAGCCATGGCTTAGTGCATTGTCCATCAATATCCAAAATAAATCGGTTAACCGCGATTTATCTAATGTTGCCGGAGGTAATTTATCGATGTGTAATCGCACATGAGCGCGTTTAACGCGAGCCTCTAGGCGTTGCAGCAGACTAGACACCAGCGCATCGACATCCTGAATGCCAACCTTTTCGACCGGCTCGCCGGCCGCTAGAAATAATTGAATATCCTTAACCAACATACGCAAGTGCGCAGCGTCGCGCTCCAAAACTTGCAAGTCTTGATAAATTTCATCATTATGCGTATCCGGCATGGTTTTTAAGTGACATTGCAAGCGCTGGCTATAACTCACCAGGCGCCGGGTCGGCTCCATCAAATGATGAGCAGAAATTTCGGCGAATCGAGTCAGATACGCATTCGCGCTAACAATTTCCCGGTTTTTTCTAATTAATGCAGCCTCGTTGAGCTTTCGCTCCTCGATGCGCCGCCGAATTAATAATCCGATTGCATAGATAGCACCCAAACCCATTATCCAAATAACGGCCAGCAACAGTATCTTTTCCGGATCGACCCTCGCCGCACCCTCCAGATAAGATTGCAGCGACACGGAAACGCCGACGCCTCCCAAGACATCTCCGACACGGTAACCTTGCCGACTGTGGCATTTCAAGCAATATTCGTCGGCTACCATGGCGCTCATCAAGCGAAGATAAGGCTCGCCGTTAATCAGGGTTTTCTCAAAAACTTCCGTTTCGCCCCGCTCGAATTGGCGCAAGGCCGCCGCCTCCCATTCATCGGGAGCATTATCGGGATTCAAAGGCTTAAAGCCGGTAATTCTTCCTTTCACTTTATAAAGTTCTTCGTATTCGTCCATGACTTGCCTAAGCAAATACGCCGGATTCATTAATGTCAGTTTGATTCCGGACGGTGTACTGATATCCCGCTCGGCAATATGCGATAAGGCAGGGTTCGGGCGAGTCCGTTCATCGACAGGAACATAGACGCCGCCATGGCGCGCCGCCCATTTACGCAAAGCCACATCTTTGTTGAAATGACCGCGCGCTTCTTTGATCGCCATCTCCTGCGCGTACCAAATAGACATATGGCTATCCCAAAAAAAGAAGCCTGCTACAGAAGCGGTCCACAGTACCGAGACGCCAAGCAATGCTTTCAGCGGCATCGAAGCCTTACTCATAAAGCGGCTCCCCGGTATGCTGTTGCATCGGGTTGCTAAGTGGGAGCTCGAAACTAAAAGTGCTACCGCAACCCTCGCCTTGCGATTCCGCGCGAATATTTCCTCCATGATGTTCGACGATCCTTCGGCACAATGCCAGCCCCATGCCGGTTCCTTCGTAGCGGGATCTTAATTGAAGTCGGCTAAAAAATTGAAATAGCCGATCGATTTGCGTAGGATCGATACCGATGCCATTATCTCGAATAGACACCCGCCAGTTAGCCGAATCGACATCAGAACTAATCTCGATACGCGGCTGAATATCCGCCTCCCGATATTTAAGCGCGTTACCGATCAAGTTTTGGAACAAGCGGCTCAATTCGTCGCGGCTGGCAAAGACAGTCGGCCATTCTCCTCGCACATCGATTTCAGCCTGCGTGCCGACAATATCCGGCTGTAAAAACCCCATCGCTTCATCCAGCGCTTCCTTGCTTTCCAGCCATGTCTTCGGCTCGGTTTTTCGCCCCACGCGCGAATAATCCAGTAACGAAACGATCATCGCGTCCATGCGTCTAGCCCCATCGAGCGCGAAAGCCATATTGGTTCTGCCTTCTTCATCCAAGGTGTCGCGCAAAGCGCGTTCCAATAATTGCAGATGACCTGTGATCATGCGTAAAGGTTGGCGCATATCGTGCGACACGCTATAGGCGAATTGCTCGAGATCGACATTGGATCGGAGCAATTCTTCTTCGACTCGTTTCTGTTCGGTCACATCGCGGCTAATGCCAAACAATCCGACAACCGTCTTGCCATCGCAATCGAATACCGGCCATTTATTGGTATTGACCCAGCGGAGCTGTCCTTGTAAATCATAGTAAGGGTCAATCTTATTGATCAACGGCTTTCCATCCTTAAAAATAGGCTTTTCTTCTTCATAATAGATACGCGCGATTTCTTCCGGAAAAATTTCCGAATCGTGCTTGCCGACTAATTCTCGCCAATTGCCGTAACCAGTAACCGTCGCCAATGTTTTACTGCAAAAGCGAATACGACTGTCTTGATCCTTGAAATACACATAATCCGACGTATTGTCGAGAAAGGTATTGAAATCGCGGTTTAACTCTTGAGCGGCTTGCTCATAAAGTTTTCGCTCGGTGATATCGGTAATGAAGCCGTGCCATAGCACACTGTTATCTTCAAGCCTTTCCGGTCGGCTATCCCCTCGCAGCCAACGCAAACCTTGCTTCGGCAATATTACACGATATTCTTGATGCCATGGAGTCATCGAGGTAGCCGACTCCCGGATAGAAGACATCACATTATTCCGATCCTCGGTATGTATTCTCGCGATGGACAAAGCGGCATCTTCTCGCACTTGTTCAGGAGTGACTTCATATATGTCTTTAATGCCGCAACTCGCAAAAGGAAAACAAGATCGACCATCGGAAAACAATCGAAATTGATAAATAACGCCGGGAACCTGTTCGGACAGCTTCGTCAATAGATCGTGACTTTCCTGTAAAGCACTCTCGCTCCGATCTAAACCGGCCACCTGTCGCCGTATCAGATACAATAATACGAACAACACTGACGAAACGACTAAAAACAGCGCTATCGCCCAAGCAATCATGGCGCGTTCGGCGGCCATCACCGAAGTCATTTCGGCGGACGTCAATATTCGAAGAGGAAAATCAGCCATGCGCTTTTCGACAACCCAATAAGCCTTACCGTCAAAGGGCGATGTCACCCTGCCCGACCGTTGTCTTTTATCCCGATAAGGCTCCAGCACTTCACGCAATCGAGTGCCGGAGTCGCCAGACACGCGCGGGTTGCGAAACCACACCTCATTATCATTATTCATCACGACCAAAGTCGACCCTGGTACGCGCTCTATACCGGCAAAAACTTCGGCCAAGCGATCAATCGAAACAATCGCAACTACCGTTCCGACAAAATGTTGTTCATCATCAAAATAGGGCCGGCTCAATGAGACCTCATACCCCCTTTCGCTTATCGATGAAGACATTGGAGAGCTCACAAACAGGCGATCTTCAGAACGATTTAAATGATAGGTGTAAGAGGGTTGATCAAGAACAACCGGCTTATCGCCGGATCCGGTCCAATGAATGACCGCACCGTCGCGATCGACAATTAACAAATCGATTAGCTCAGGATTGGCGGCCAATTCGCTCTTTAATGAATCACGCAACAATTCATCGGCCTTACCCTGATTCAGCAAGATCCGTGTTTTCAGTAAAAAACGATCGATATCGACCAGGACACGATATAGCAAAATCTCGTTGACACTGGTCGCGGCAGAAGTATGAGTTGCCAAGTCATGAAGGCGATTGATACTTTCATTCCTGACAACATAAACGATGAACAGTGCAAACAGCAACAAAATCCCGCATACGCCCAACGTCACGGTGCGGCGTAATTTTCGATAAGACCCATTGTTACTCTGATTCATAGTAAGTTCGCTGAAAAATTAGTCGGATGCCTCATTCTGTGCTAATGGTATTTCAAAAACAAATACGCTGCCTTTGCCTTCCCCTTCCGACTCGATCCAGATGATGGTAAGCCGCCATACGTTGTTCGATGCGGTCTATAATATCCCTAACCCTGAAATCGAAATCGATTTTCAAATTGCGCTCAAGATCGGCTTCTGCATTTTTCCAAACTCCGAAGGTCGCTCCAAGCGAAAGTAGCAAAACGAGATTCGATATCAGCAGTGGAAAAAGATGGCGTAAAAAGGATGAGCCCGAAGAATGTACCGGCATGAGAAATATGATGAATAATAAGGATTTCGTGAAAAATAACTTCCTGGAGCTATGAGTTTTGTAGCGGGTTCGGTAACTCGTTTGACAGGACGCCGTGAACCCAGCACCTAAATTATCAGTGATAGTTAACCATAGCCAACGAGCTATGAATTTAGGTGCTGGGTGAATGCAGATTTTGCATTACGCCATGGATGGCGTGTATTAGGGCAATGCAGGAGCAATTGCCGAGGAGCAAAAATCTGCCCTGCCGCCGACACCTGTCAATCAAGCAACCGAACCTGCTTACCGTGCATTAAAAATAGGAAAGTTATTTATGACCGCATCCTAAGTTTTTTCCGGTTCCCGCAGTCCTCCGTAAGAACACATACCTTAGCTGCCGAAACAAGATCGGTATGCATTCCTACGCTGAAGCGGTGGAAACGAGGAAAAACCAAGAAGCTCAAAGAACCAAGCTGCATATAACGGGTCTACACTTATAACCTTACGCATAAAAATGTTACCGTCATGACAATGATAGCATTCCTTTTGCTTTTGATAGCCATAAGCCCAACTGTTGATGCCGATGTTTTTAAATGTATCGCATCATCAGGAAAAATCACTTACCAGGGCAAACCTTGCTCATCCGATGCGCAACAAGAAAAAGTACCAATAGAACCCACCGACCCTCGTCAATTGGCCGAGGCCGAAAGACGACTCGCCATTTGGCAAATGGAACGGGATAAACAAAAAGCCGAAAGACTGGAAGCCGAAAGAATGCAGCGCAAGGAAAGGAATCGCACCGAAGCGGTTGAGGCGCTGAAACGTAGCGCGGAAGCGCAACGTCAACAAGCCATCGCCGAATTAAGGCAGGCCGAAGCATTAGAGAATCAATTCCGAATGCCGGCTTACCCCTTGTATTATCTTCCCTATCAGTCAAGATTCCCTTACAGGGATCGCTATAGGAACAATAACCAACCGCCTAGAAGGCCGATACATGATTCAAAATCGACCTGGATGACAAACTCCCCTCGCCGCTAACTCTTTAATGGTTTGTCATAACTTTTTCAATACGCAGAGCCCGCAAGCTGTCATAATAGAATCAATAACCGATTAGAATAGAAAATATGATGCGTTTAACTTTAACTTACAGCTTGCTGATTATTCCAGCATTCGCATTATCGGCTCCGCCGCCCATTTTAATGGATATTCCCGACGTACCGGATATGCCGGCAACCGTGCAAAGCGGCCAAGTGATGGAGCCTGATCGAACGGTAATACGCAGAAGCAAGGAAACCACCGAAGCCATTCCCGAACTTCCCGATGCACCGATGCCTGTCGAAAGCGGCGAACCGATGGAGCCCGATATCACCATCATTCGGCGAGGCAAGGACCAAATACAGGAATACCGGATCAACGGCGAGTTGTATATGATCAAAGTCGTTCCCGATATCGGCCCGGCTTACTATTTGATCGACACTGACGGCGACGGCAACATGGACGTCAGAGAAAGCGATTTACATCGCGGTACGCGAATCAATCAATGGAAATTGCTTGAATGGAATTGATCGAAGAAGCTACTCCCTTTTGATCGAAAAACCGTCTAAGAATAAAAGGCATGTGGTGTGACTATCGAGGACCGCCATAAACCCATCCATGGGGGCTTGACGGCAGCTAAGCGCCAAGGATGGCGTGTATTAGGGCAATGCAGGAGCAATTGCCGAGGAGCAAAAATCTGCCCCTGCTGCCGACATCCTCGCTAGCAACACCCCATACCTTCATAAAGTTAACTAATTTTTGAGTATAAAGGGAGTAAGTAGGGTGCGCATCGCGCACCTTTTCAAGACACTGAAACAAACGGAATGGCAGGAAATTGGCGCGCGATGCGACGCTCTAAGAATGATCGATCGTTTGTCGGATGTAGCTTGCGGTAAATGCAATCGTCAACGCAAAAGAACATCCATGCCGACCCGCTCCAACAGCACCTTACGATAGGCTTCGGCCTTACTGACCTGAAGGTTTTCCAGCGGATTAAAATCGTCGGTGACGACCAAATCTCCTTCGGCCATCGCATAGCGCCGCTGACTCAATAGCTCCAGCATTTTTGGATTACCCTGCCCTACATGGATCGCGATCGGTTCATCCGACGCCATGAAAATAAAATCGTTAAATTCGGAACCCGGTTCGGAAATATAAACTCTCCGCTCGGCAAACGCGTCGCCAAGGGTTCGGTATACCAGTTGCGCCGGCCGTTGCCGCTTGCTATCGGTAAACCCGACGAAATTGATTGCTAAAATCCCGCCTGGATTTAAATGCGCCTTCAACTCCAATAGCGTTTCGATACTCATTAAATGAGCAGGCTCGGAGCCTCCGGTAAAACAATCATGAATAATCAAATCGTAAGTCTTGGTCAATTGGCGGATTTCATAACGCGCATCGCCGACGATCAAATCGCCGGACGGGCGGTAATCGAAAAACCTCAATGCCGCTTCAGCCACCGCCGGATCGATCTCGATCGCATCGGTTTTGACGCCTTGCTTTTCCAAACCGTCCGCGATATGTCCACCGCCTAGGCCAATCAGTAACGCATTTTTTGCCGCAGGGCGAAACAACGGCAATCTCTGAGTAACCCATTGATAAGTCAATAAACCTTGCCGAACATTATCGATATCCGCTGCACTGATCGTCGAGGCATCGGACATCATGAAACGAACTTTTTGGGTTTCGTCGTCGATCACGCGCACCCAACCGTAAACGCTCTCGGATTCGTAAAGCAAAGTCAAACCTTTACCCCAAGGCTGCGTACGATTATTTTCATACGCAAAGGCAGCGCCGCCCAAGCATGCAAAAAAAATCAAGGCCATGCTCATTATTGTAAATTGCTGACCGGTACCGCGCCGTTCGTAAAGCGCCAGCATCAATGCCAACATGCCGAGCAAAACGCTTAAACCATACAGCACCGCGCGCGATCCCGTTACCGGCAGTAAATAAAAACCCAACGCGATCGTGCCGATCACGCTACCGACCGTACTGACTGCATACACCGAACCCGACAAGGCGCCGACGTTCGCCAATTGCCGTGCGGCCAGCTTGATTACATAAGGCCCCGTCATCGCCAACAAGGTCAAAGGCAGCGTAAACAGTAAAAAAGCGCTGAAAAAAGCGCCGGCTCTAAGACCCATCGGATCGGTCAGCAGCAACACCGGCCGGGTCAAGGCTGGAATGATCACGGTCGTCAACGCGGCCAAAGCGATCAAATAAGACAAACGAATACGCGGCATGCGGTCGGCAATCCGGCCGCCGAGCCAGTAACCGAAGGCCAACGCGATCATCGTTACCGAAATCAACGACGACCAAACATACAAACTGACGCCGTAAAACGGACCGATTAGCCGCGTGCCGAGCAATTCCAGCACCATTACCGAAGCACCGGTCAACGAAACGGTCAAATACAGTACGGTCCTGTCGAAAACTGAGATAGTTAAACCGGAAGAAAGAGCACGCGATTTAGACATAAAATACCTATAAAACAAGAGTCATCATCAAGTCAATTAAGATTCCAAACAGAACACCGCAGTCTAAAATGCCAACGCCGTAGTGAATCGGAAAAATTATAAAATAAGAAATTCATGCATCGATTGAAAATCGACCTTGAAAGATGACATCCTTGTCCGGGGGATGCCGCATCCCAACGGCATTAACTGATGTAAAAAAGCCCGAGGGCTTTTTCAAAAAGGCTAAATTCTAGAATTGAATTAAGCGACCAACGAGCGTCTTCTAAACCCGATTAAACCGACTAATGCCGACCCCATTAACCAAACTGCGGCCGGAACGGGAACGGGCTGGAGAGATGCCGCTCTGACTGTTAAATCGACATTAAAGCCTCTATTGGCTAGATCTAAATCATTATGAGTGCCCAAATAATTATGAGCCGTCAGGTCAGGAGCGCGGCCGTCGCCCGCAGTGTAGTAATTCCAAGCTTCGCTTGAAGTGCCGCCAACAGCTACGGAATACCAACCGGCAGTTAGGAAAATATCCGCAACAGAGATCGAATCGGCAGTAGTATTCACACCGCCAGCAAAGTAGCCGGTAAATGCTTGCGTACCGCATTCCCCGGCATTATTACACATGGTGATATCGCCCAAGGCTCTGAACGCACCTTCTTTACCGAAATCGGCGGCATTATTAAATGTAGACCAATCAAAAGAGCTGCCGGGCACTAAGTTATGATCATTATGCGCACCCGCACTTGCATCATGATGCGCACCGTTTCCTTTATAAATCGAAAACGCAGGGTTCAAATCGGCCAACAAAGAAGAAGG
Organism: Methylotuvimicrobium sp.; assembly: GCF_050611805.1. Taxonomy (NCBI): domain Bacteria; kingdom Pseudomonadati; phylum Pseudomonadota; class Gammaproteobacteria; order Methylococcales; family Methylococcaceae; genus Methylotuvimicrobium; species Methylotuvimicrobium sp. Next base: position 85,879 of record NZ_JBNGHF010000009.1, on the reverse strand, counting down.
ATCCATCATATCGTCGTCATTTCGATTTCTGACTTGATCAGTCCCCCAAACGTCGACATTAACAAATGAATCTTGCTCTAAATAGAATTTGGTAAAACGAATGCGATGGCTATCGCCCCAATCGGCATCCAAACCGTCAGCCCAACCGAAATTACCCGCAACTACACCCCGGTCGAAATGATAAGTGGTCGAACCGTCACCGTTATTCGTCGAAGAATAAGCATCGGTTATTAAATCGCGACCATTCCAGCCCACATGCGCCGAAGCCTCTTGTATCGACACCAAGGCGGTAACGCCTATTGCCAATGCAGCAAATATATTTTTATTCATAGATCACCATTTTTGTTATTAAGTTACGAATAGAAAGGAATTTGCAAAACAACGATCCGGCAAGTCCCCCCGTTGACTTATAACAACGCCATGTTATTTCACACCCTTTTACTTATTCATTTACTGTGCCAAGCATAATTTATTTAGTCCTTATTTTTTGCTACTACTTCACAAATTCAACAAAACCAAGTAAATAGCTTGGAATTTATTTTAATTTCGACTCTCGCCATAAACTAACTTCAAGTCTAGTTCGCAATATCTCTCAAAAGATTTACGTCATATGCCACAGTAATGCGTGAAATGACACACATTTTCTTTGACCCCATTGCTCCTCAGTTATAGACATAAAGCTGGTAGGGTGCGCATCGCGCACCTTTTTACAAGATATTTCCTGATTAGCAAGTTTCTTCAGCTAAAGCCCAAAGATCAGCATATCCCCAGCAGGACGGGGTTCGCAAGCCATGCGCTTCAAGCTAAAAACGGCCAACCCATATCACGCTCTTTCCCAAGCTCCAGCTTGGGAAAGACACACCGGAAGCTAGAGCTTCCTGAACAGGTTACCCAAGCTGGAGCTTGGGTAACAGCATATTTTAGTTTTTGCGACTACGACTGGCCCCTGCTCGGACACTTGGCTTCGGTAAGTTGAAGCATCTTGCTAATCAGGAGATATTTACAAAACTTTGAAACACACCAAACGGCATGCCCGGGGAAAGGGTGCGCGGTGCGGCACCCTACTAATTAGAGAGAAAAGGTCGGAGGTGGGGCGGATTTTGGTACACGCAAAACCCGATCCCACTCCCAATCACAGGGAAAGAAGAACAATATCGATCTTTAAAATACGACAGAACACCATTAAACGGCTAGAGTACGCTTTCTGAAAGCCCCCAAACCAACCAAGCCCGCTCCCATTAGCCAAATCGCAGCCGGCAAAGGGACAGGAGCGACGGTCAAGCTAATATCAAAACCGCGACTGACATTATCGGCATCGAATCGATTGAAAGCACCGCAACTCTCTCTTTCATAACACGTCCCTCCGATTGCAACGGTATAAATGCCGGCTTCGAGCGCACCCATCCATGAAACAGCCGTCGCCAAGCCGTCGATTTCGCCGGCATGACCGATGTAATGGATTGTGCCGACTTCACCATCATCGTTACCCATAGTAGTCGTGCCCTGCCCGTTCCAGGCTCCTTCTTTTCCAGCCGGCGGTGGAAATGCATCCTCATAGGCTTCATCAGGCAAAACGCCGTTATAAAGCGAGAATCCCGGGGTTAAATCGCCTACTCGTAAAGGAAAGGTATTACCGCCTATCGTAATAAAAGTATCTTGATAATCAGACTCGACATGTATGTTGACATTCGATGATTCGGTCAATGTAAACTGCGCCCAAGCACCTTGATGGCTATCGCCCCAGTCTTCATCCATCGAATCGGCCCAACCGTAGTTGCCAGACACAATACTATTAGCCGAATAAATATGCTTATCGCCGTCGATGGCCGGCGTTAAATTTGTCAGGTTGATCCAGCTGATATGCGCTGACGCTTGCTGGGTTGGAAAAAAACCGACCGCAGCAGCACAGGCCACTGTCGACAACAATTTTTTCATAGCTTTTTCCTCAAAATAAACGTTAATACAAAAGATCAAAAACCGATAACTAACTGCCATGTAAAGTAATGAAATAAATGAACAACGATTTTCTTCTGTGAGAGTGGATTACGGCAGCCCATATCGGAATAACGGGCTTTAAAGCAATCCTATAAAAGCTCGCTCCTTATCCGGTTTTACGTCGCACCCAGTCTCTCATCAAACGACCTTTCAAGTTCAATTCAATAAGCGTGGTATTACCAAGAAGCCATGTAAGACATCCTTGTCCAGGGGGATACCGCATCCTAACGGTATTGATTAACTGAAAACCAAACCGGAAACCGACCTGGATTTAATTGACTCGGCACAAGAATTGAATCAAGCGGCGATAGCGCGTTTTCTCATGCCGATTAAACCGACTAAAGCCGACCCCATCAACCAAACCGCAGCAGGAACGGGCACGGGCTGGACGCTAGCAATTACACCATATGCGCCACCACCGACCCCGTCAGCGGCCGCACCACCGACTACCAGTGAATATACGCCGGCAAGTAAAAAGATATTGCTAAGCGATTCGGTTGCGCCTACGCCATTATCGTTAACGGCAGTAATAAATTCAATCGTGTTAATAACACCGCTGTTATTACCCATCGTGGTATCGCCAACCGCATTAAACAACCCATTATTCCCGTCAGCAACCGGCCAGACAGGCTCGCCATCGATATTCGCGCCTTCATAAGCAGACGGCGGTACGAGTCCTTTGTACAAACTAAAACCGACATCGAGATCGGCTAAAACAGGAAAGGTATTGCCGGTATCAACGCCTGCGCTATTGTAAGTCGTATAGGTTCCAACGCCTGCATTTTCGACACTGATACTTACAAGAGAATCTTGCTCCAACGTAAAGCTATACCAACGAACATCATGGCTGTTAGCCAAGGTTGGTTGAGTCCCCTGATACCAGCCATTGTCGTAACCGACTGCCGCGACAAACGGATTCAAGTTATCCAGATTTCTATAACCCACATGGGCGTAAGCTTGACTACCTAACAATAACCCTACAAATACAACAACAGACGATATTATTTTTTTCATTAAAAAGTCCTCTTTACTGTTAAACGCTAAAAGTTAACAGTGATATTCGCGGAACCGATACAACAACAAAACAGACAGTCCCAACGCCCCCATCACAAAAACAAGCATACGATTCAGCTAACGCCCACGGTTCGTCACCAATAAAGACGACAAACTAGCCCAAGCTAACTTGAAAGTTAAGTGAGTACTACCCTCTATCGTTAAACTCAATCAATACTTAATTAAGGAGGCAGCCCGGCCTTCTTGATTGCATACAAGAACCGTGACTTTCCGGCCCCGTCTCACAACGAGTGTGGCTAAATTGAAAAGGCTACTAAATCCGAATTGAGTCTTAAAATTGACATCAGCTGAACCCAACATCTAGCCCCTCGCTTTTAATTGAAGCAGACTACATGCCAATACCTAGTATTTCACTTGGTTTCAATAATTTAAATTATTTAATAAAGTACTTATAAACTCTTAATTTTACGATAACTGTGTCATATGCCACAGTTACTGCGGCATATGACACACAACCTCGCCCATAATAAGCGTTCGATTTACCCCAGAAAAAATAATAGCGATAGGAATTTATGAAAAAAGGACCTTTATCCTAGAAAAATCATTTCACTATGAAGAATAAGAAGTTAATTCAATAGGTTGCCGCGCCTTTGCTAAACAACTTCGCTCTCCGGAAAGGTTACTCCAAGTTTATGGATAACCTCTTGAAATTTTTTCTGGTTTTCTGGTTCCCACGGTCCTCCGTGGGAACCCTTACCTTGGCTACCAAGGTAAGATCGGTATGCATTCCCACGCTGGAGCGATGGGAACGAGGAGTCACACACTTATTCGGTTCATGAGCGAACCGCCGGAATTGCCGTTCACATCGACCCACAAACAAGGCAAGCCCAACGATTCTAACCACGCGGGTCCTTCCTCTTCCTTCAGCATCGCAATCGTCGCGGCACTCCCGGAAACGACGCAAAAATCCCCGACAACACTAACCGAAGCCATAAAGCGCACCGGCCAACCGGTTTTGGGATTGAGCACATGACCGTAGCGCACGCCATCGATTTGCAAACAGCGCTCGTAATCCCCGCTTGAAGCCAAGGCGCCGCCCGAAAGAGCCAAGGCTTGAATTACCTCCCCTTTTTGACGGGGATGCGCGATACCGACTTGCCAGGGCGAACCGTCGGGCCGGGGACCGATAAGCTTAATGTCGCCGCCAAGATTGATTAACCCGTGCTTGATACCGGCTTGTAAACACAACCCCGCAGCTCGGTCGACCGCATATTCCTTGACGATGCCGCCGAAATCGAGCTCCATGCCCGGCACCGAAAAAGTCAACTTCGGCGGCGTCCAATCGATTTTATGCCAACCGATTTTATCCAGTAACACTTGAATCTGCGGCTCTTCCGGTAAATTTTCGCGATCGAATCGCCAAGCCTGACGCAGAATACCGGAGCTGATATCGAACAATCCATCGCTTTGCTCGTAACAGGTCAATGCATAATTCAACAAACCAGCGGTTTCGGGATCGACTTCTATCGAATTGGCGCGCGCGGCCGCACGGTTGATCTCGGATAAAAAACTATCCGGGCGGTAGCGGGAATAGCGTTGCTCCAAGCGCTCCACATCGTCGATGACGATATCGGCAACGTGTTGGGCCGTTTTATGCGAAACCGCGAATAACTGGATTTCACAAGGCGTGCCCATGGCCTTGAAATTGAATCGATAGAATTTTAGGCGCTTGGCTTTTTTCAAGATGCGAATTTGAAATGAGGCGGCTTATAAACCCAGCCTTGTTTACATGAATTTAAGGACGGCTATGACGGCGGAGATGGTCAAACCTAACGACCAAAACATGAACCTATCCATGCGGGTCGTAATCTGAATGAGATGCTTATCGACTTGTTCGAAACGTTTATCGATTTGCTCGAAACGTTTATCGATTTGCTCGAAACGCTTTTCGACCTGCTCGAAACGTTTATCGATTTGCTCGAAACGCTTTTCGACCTGCTCGAAGCGTTTATCAACCTGCTCAAAGCGCTTTTCCATTTGCTTAAAGCCTTCGAGCATCAATTCGCGTTGATGTTTCAACTCCTCTTCCACACGAATGGTGCGCTCCCTTAATTCCAAATCGTAACGCGAGTCGAAACGGGACTGATCGAGCTGTTCGGCCAATACTTTTCGAATCAGAGATTCTATATAGTTGATATCTTCTTGCGCTAAAGCCATGACCCGGCTCCTTTGAAGTCGTTCTTATCGGTTCGGAGTATAACATAAGCGCCGATGACGGCTAGCACCGTAGGATTTACATCGCGCGCCTTACCACGGCACAGAACTAGGCTATCGAAAAAATCTATTTTTAGCTAAATACTGTGTTCCCGCGTTTTAAACTCAAAAATATTTTTGAAATTGTTGGTGTTCATAGGTTTTGTAAGTGCCAGCCGTAGGGTGCGCATCGCGCACCTGGTCAGGCTCGTCGGTTCGGCACCGAAGAAAGGTGCGCGATGCGCACCCTACGGCTTCATTGATATCGGGAAGCTAGGGCTTCCTGAACAGATTGGCCATGATGGAGCCTGGGTAACAGCATAAAGTAAATCCGTTCGTCCTGAGCCCTTCGGCTGCGCTCAGGAGTGCCCTGTCGAAGGATGAGAGGATTTACGCTACGCTAAACGATTTTTACCCGACATTGCAAAAATGACTGAGTACCAGTTACGCGCTTAATTTTCAGCGATTAGAGCCGAACATCGCTTTAATAGTTTTTTCATACAGACATCATCCACGGTCAAAACATATAGCTCCAAGTGGCGAATAGCGTGCCTTTGCGTTCCAATTGGAAGCCGTTGACATCTTCATGCACCGGCTGCAACCATTCGACGCTCAAATGATTGCCGGAAAACTCGCCACCAGGCACGACCACATTTAGGCCGAAGCCGACATCCCAGAAGCGACCGCCGTAGTTTCTTGGGTCATCTAATGTGGAGCTTGTCGGATTGACATTAGAACAAAGTATGGCCCCATTTGTAATGGGATCTGTACAACCAGCTGCACCTGGTACGGGATTAAATTCCCCTTGAATTGAACCTTCGACAGTGTAAACACCCCGCACAGAACCCGATAACCAGTTGAATATACTGTAACCGCCCCAAGCGGAGGCTTGGAACATATTACCTAGCCGATACCCTGAATCGTTCCGGTTTTGCATACGCACAGTGGCGTTGGCCTGCGCGCCCCACGAAAACCTGTCATATTGCCCGAGATAGGTCAGGCTAGGCAGAAAGTCCCAAGTGCCGCTACCGAGCTGCATTTGATAATGAATAAAGCCGGCGTCTTCTTGGTGTTGCCGGTTCAGCTTGATCCCGACATCGCCGGTCGGCGCGCTGATACCAAGCCCTAAATTGATATGGTGACCGCGATGCTTGAATAATTTGAACATACCGAACATCAGCGTATCGCCGATGCCGCCGGTTTGATGGCCGCCGTGCAAATGATCCGTGGTTACATCGCCGTTTATCCCATCTAGTACTCGCAAATCCATATCCATATCCATAAACATCGGCATGACCATGATGTTGAACCAGTCGGTCGGCGCATACATCAAGTCGATCATGTGCATGTGCATGTCATGGAAGGTTGGAATCGTCCGGTATCCGTTATTCACCATCGCCGCATCGCTAGCTTTCGAGGTCCGGTTTAGCATATTGCCGGTTTCCCGTAAATACTGATACACATAGCCGACCATGAAATCGCCTTCCTGATTCAGCATGTGCCCGCCGACGCACATCAAACCGGCGGGCATCAGCGGTTCGTGCTCGGTCATATCGTGATGATGGTGATGATCGTGATCGGTCAGACTTCGGCCGATTGCTGAAAATTCGACACTCACTGAGCCGTTCGCGACCCAATAATCGAAATCGGCATAATCCGGCTCGCCGCCTCCACCGATTTTCAGTGAGCCTTGATGCGTGTAATACTCGAAGCCGGCATCGAACCGAACTCCTTTTGTAAATTGCTTGCTGACCGTGACACCACCGCTCAATGCACCATAGCCGGATAGCCGATGGTCGCTTGAGAAGGTTTGGGTCGGCAGTTTAGAATTGTCGCTACCCAGCCGATCTGCGCCGTTCTCATTCGAAACATCTGCGACCAAAAACGGGACATAGAAATCAGCTTCACTTTGAGAATAATAACGCACACGGGGCGTCATTGACCAACCTGATCCAAGCGGCTGCACCCAATCAGCTTCGAAAGTATGCGCATTGATGCCCCAATCGTCATGATAGAAACGATAATCGAAATGCAGCGCAGCATCAAGAGGATCAATGTATTGTACCCAACCAGTATTAAAGCTCCATTGATTGCGCACCTCAGGACGCTGTTCTAGAAACGCTTTCGCCTGGCCCTCGTAAGCAATTCCTTCACCACAATCCGCAGCTCCAAGTCCAGGTCCGGCTACTGTCCCTTGAGTATCGCAATCTCTGCTCATTAAGCCAGCGGTAACGGGTCTTAGAAAGAAAGCCGTAACTGCTTTATAAGGATTACCCATATAGCCGGTACTACGAGTATAACTAGCTCCAAACTTAGCCAGCGACGATTTAGTGACGACTTGCGTTAAACCCATGTTGACAGCCCAGTCTTCTCGTTTACCCCTCAAAATTTCTTCGGAATCATCTGTCCCTGGTATAGGATTAGAAATTACTTTTGCATAACGAGGTTGGAATTCGGGCAATTGACCATTATAGGCATTTTTACTAATATAGGTCTGTGCATCATGGTCAAGACGCGCCGAAGTTGAACTATTGGCGTAGCTCAAACCTCCGCTGAGCGTGGTGGTTTTTTGATTAAAATCGATCGTAAAACCCAAATTGGCGAAACGCGATTCGTAATCGTTTTCAAGCGACAAACCGCCACCAGCACTGACCGTTGCATCGTCCCATTCATAAGTCAAATTGAAATTGCCTTCCTTACGCACTTCGGGAGATGCAATAGACATCGTATGTACATTTCTATTATCAAGCCCCGCCGCAATTAATTCATCAAAACCAAACCCTAAACCATTATCCCTACGAATAGTTCTAACTGGCCTTCGTTGGTCATCAAAATAAACCTTACCATTCCCATTGCCAGAATATAACCAAGGGGATGCTCCTGCTACTGTACCAACATCATAAGGTTGATTCCCTTCTCGTGTAGACGGCGCTGTGCTAATCGGAGTCGCACCCGACCAGGTATCCTGTATGTAGTTAAACGCAAATTTGATACGATCGGTTAAGCGGACTCTTGCGCTGGTATGTAGGCTATCTACAGTAATCGGATCGAACTGACTTTTAACCCCGCCTAAATCCCGCCGGCTTTCTTCATAACGCCCGTATTGAAAACTGAATTCATTATCCTCGGCCGCTTGCGCAGGCGCTAAGCCCGGCAAAATCAATGCCGCCGCGGTTAGCGCTTGTAGGCTGCCAAGCGCCGAATTTGCTTTCCGATCTTTCTCAGTAACAGCCACAGCCGCCTCCGCTCGCCGAGCTGCCCGCACCTGCCGCTTCGCGGCTGCCGTAACTGTGCCCGCGCAATTCGCTTTGCAAAGGGGTTCTCTCCAGCGCCATTTGCGGTTTAGCCAGAACGCCGCGCTCCCATGGCTGGACCGCCGCGCATCCTTGTAATAAAGACAACCCCAGCATGAGCAGCGGCCAAGGTTTATGTTTAATCGATGAGTTCATACTGCGTATAATCATGGTTTGGAAGATAAAGTCGCTTACTGCATAAGCACGGCAACTGTTGTAACAAACAAATATCCCGCAAAAAATATCCCATAGAGTCTCCCGACCCTGCGCTAGCCGATATACATAAATCCGTAAGCATTGCGTACCTTTTAACTAGCCTTCCGGCTGTAAAAAATAGTTATTAAAAGGTATGCGAAGCATAATCTACACAGCCCGATCTCTCGGCAAATACAACTTCGATAACATTTTATTGTTACCGCACCTTTCCGACTTTCCCTCACCTAGCGTTAGGTGAGGGACGATCTGGGGATCGCTCCCACAGATTGTGGAACCGATGCGGGAGCCACGCCTTCGTCGCGACTATCAACGCCATACGCACAAACACCAAAAATGTCCATGATGCCATTGCAAGCCGACAACCGATATCAACTTTATGTGGTGGGTATATTCGTACTTGTAAAAAAAGACTGGGATTTAGAGAAAAACAGAAAAATAAAAGCCCGTTAGCGAAATACAACCCAATAACCGCTGACCGTTTACAGCTTTCCGCTCACTAAAAAAACCCTACTCCGCCAAAATCCGCTCGACTACTTTCCTAAATGCTTCCGCTTCTCCGCGCCTAAAGCCTAAATGTACGTCTCTGATAAGGCCTTTGCGGTCGATCACATAAGACGACGGCATCGCTTTTACATTATAGTGTTTCGCACATTGTTGATTAGGGTCGGCGACAACAGTAAACCCAGCCGGGTAACGAGACAAAAACCCTTCAGCATCCTTAAGTTCCTCGTCGACATTGACCGCGATCACGACCAAACCCTGACCCTTGAGTTCGCGTTGCATTTGGGTCATGAATGGAAAAGACTGCACGCAAGGGACACACCAAGACGCCCAAAAATCGAGATAGACGACCTTGCCTTCAAGCGAAGCCCAGTCGAACGACTGTCCGTCGTTCATAAGCATCAACTCGCAATTCGGCGCCGGTTGTCCGGCCCAATCGGCGCGAACTATGTTGATAGAAAAATAAAGCGAAAAGAATAAAACAATAACTGATTTGATAGAAAGCATGGTTCTCGTTTTGGAAGCGATAGTTGGGTTTTATAACCGTAATCGAAAAAACGAAAGAGTATATATCGATACAAAATAAAACGCTAAGCTATTGGATTTGAAAAGTGTTTAAAACCTTACCAAACCAGAATCCCGCAAAACATAAAGGCTCCAAAATACCGCTTTGCTTGAGCATCAGCGAAAAACGACCGGGTATTTTGATGCTTCACTAGGTCGTCCTATTATACGTTGACGCCCCTTTATGTTTCAGCCAGGTTAAGAATCAAGGGGCGTCAACATATAACAACAGCGCTATAAGAATTATTGGTTTTGTAAAGTTACCAAACTAGTTCCGGTATGCGCACCGCCCGCAGACTCGCAATGATATTCGATTGTGTAAAAACTATTGACGGCATGCGTTTGACTAACTGTCATCATATAATTTCCGTTACCTTGCTGAGGCGTAACCTGTATCCATGGGCTCCAAACATTCGCTGTTTGACCGATAGTTGTGGATTTCGCCACACCGTCCTTCATCACCGTAATATTTAAAAAACTACCGCTGCCTTGTGATTTTCTTACCCTTAAAGACAATTTCGCAGCCGCGGCCCCACCTCCTAAGCCAGGATCGCTAAAGCATTGAAGCATAAATAAATCGGTTGCAGTCGCCCCGAAAAAACCTCCGATTAACGATCCGTTAAGGTCATGTGCGGAAACCTGTCCAGTCATGCCCATTCCTACTGATAGGACCGCTAGAGTTAAAGTTCTTTTAATAAATTTATGGGTTTTTTTCATTGTATTTCTCTATTTAAGTAATTTTTCACACAGTTTTGCTGCTCAATAACTTTGTCTCATTTCGTAATAAGCTGTGAACATCAAGTGAATAGTTTATTGCTCTTCTTTGATAGTATTAGCGCTGCATGATTGTTTGTAATTTGCTTGCTGCATAATCGCGTACAGACGAATCTTTATCTTGAAGCGCCTGTTGCAACAAAGCGGCGTCAGATTCGATTGCATCGATCGCCATCAAACGCACCCCAAGCTCAGAGTCATGCAGGGCTTGTTGTAAATAGTCATTCAATGCGTTTGGATCATTCTCGATTTGCGATAGCGCATACACAGCCTGCCCTCTTACTCTTGCGTCGTTATCCGATATTGATCGAGCAACCGCATCATAAACCTCTGGGCTATCGGTTTTGCCAAGCCGAGCCAATCCGGCTAGTGCATTCATCCTTTCCTCCGAATCTTCCGAGTCGACCTGGCGTAGCAATGAATCGACATCTTGTTCCACAATCAACTCATTTTGTAAACTTTCTACCGGTCGACTGACTCCCTTACCTTCAGAGCTCCCACAATCGCTTGGCCGTGCTGACGCAATTGGCGGCGGGCTCAGAGAAGACGCTAAAATCCATATTTCTTTCGGTTCGCGTTCCTGTTTATTGGCATCATCACCCACTGACTCTGCATAATGAAAAAGCATGTTAGTCTCTGCGCCAAGCAAACACCGCAGTATCGTTACCACAGTTGGGCCAATGCACGTTGCATCAACGTTCACGGTAGGCAACGCGGCATAATGGATCTTTATCGCACTCCGTTCCGACAAACTTCCGAGCAATCCGTGCAAATCGGCTTGTTCAGCTTCCAACAACCATTCAGCTTCGGGAATCGCACTTTGTCTTATAACAAACGGGGCTTGAACAATCGTATTGTCGCCATATGCTGTTGACATTGAGGCAAATAGCAAAGCCGTTAGAGATATCCATTTAACTAATATCATTAGCCTCATCTTATTTGCCGCATTACCTAATAATCCAATCAAAACTGTATTTAAGCCTACAAAGCAGTGGGTTTTTTACGTCGCAAAACGCCTAATCCCGCCAAAGCCGACCCCATGAACCATATTGCAGCTGGCACAGGCACAGGTTGCACAACAGCTGAAGAACCCGCTGAAGCCGTTATGGTTAAATTGTGAAAAGCTACTTCTTGAACGAGATCGATAAGGGCGAAACCACCGACCGTCCAATTAAAGCCATCGGATAATTTAGCTCCGACTGCATCAAAGACACCCGGATGTCCATCGGGATGTGCCCCAAGTATAGTAACCAAAGCCATATATTCGCCAACTTCGAAATGATCTCTTAGCCCGGCAGGCGAAACACCTGTAGTAAATTCATCGTCTTGCCATCCCACAATTGGAACATCAAAGATATTTAATGCCCCACCACCTGGTTTACGTGCTCCATCGGTATTTAAATTCGTTAAAGTCCAATCGTTTCCAACTGTATCTTTTTGAAAAACCCAAATAGAAGTAACGCCCCATTGAGCGTCTGTATAAGCGCTATAAACATCCAAATTACCCGCTTCTGTCACATTAAACGAATAAGCGGCCGCCGACCTTTCACCGCCACCTAACTGTACGTTATTAGCCGTAGCGGTACCGTCTACCCAAGTGATTTCAGGATGAAATAAGGTATAAGGTTCGCCACCGTTAAACTCATGCTCGCCATGCGCATAAGCCGTATTGATAGATAATCCGATAACAGCCACCGCTGTTATCAGCATTGATTTTTTCATTTCCATTATGTACCTCTGTGTCTATTGAATTGAAGTAAAAAGCCCGCAATATACCGTTTGCGGAGTTTTAAGACAACGCCCGCTCCTTATCCCAGTTAGCTTCATTACACAACTATCGTTCTAATATTGGCGCTGTATTAGCTATCTTCTAAAGGCAAGGTAATTGATCTAATCAGTAATCTAGGAGGAATTTGATATAGAAAAGCAATAAGCCCTTTTACAACAACCATCACCCTACCTCGGTTATGTTAAGCAAAAATGAGGCCGCTTTTAAAAATCCGAGACTATCCTCACAATTTCTCGTCCGAAGCTCATTCATACCTGCCTAACGGAGGATTCTCTTTTTATTTTAGCTAAATAAAGTGCTTTCGATATTCAGCGCTTCTTCATCAAAAAGTGTGTCATTTAACCTATTGACTGCGTCAAATAACACAGTTTAATTGCGACGTTTTTCTTCATCGGTCGTTTTACCTGGTTGGGCGCACATAACGTTCCCTTTCCACGACACAGAACTCGACAACAGCTCATGACCCAGGTGCGCAATGCGGCACCCTACGAATGTTCCACAATAAGCGAAATACCCTAAAAAAGGGTGCGGGATGTGCTTGGCGAGGTGTCGGCGGAAGGGAGCCGCCGTCAAGCCCCCATGGATGGGTTTACGGCGTTCCTCGACAGGCATACCCCGCATCCTGAATACGGCGAAATTTCTCAAACGGGGAATTGCTGCTAAAAAAGGTGTGCGGTGCGGGGCCCTTCGAATGTTCTGCAATAACCTGAGTCCGGAAAATGGTGCGCGATGCGCACACTACTAGTGACCGAATGCCTGCTGACGCTTATTCGCTTGATTTTGACGAGAGGGTTTACTTGTTTCATATCCTTCGGTTTTCATGAACGACGCCAGGCCTTTTTCGCCGGTTTTTTGATAATCCGCTTCGAGAACGTGCTTCGCTTCAACCGTAGGAATCGCCAAGAATTCCGTCATTACTCGATAGAGCAGATCAAACAATCGCCGAAGCGCTATCTTCCAAGTGCTACCGCTGAGTTCGTATAGGGCATCGCTTAACCGCAAAAAGCGTTCGAAGGGCGCATCGGCCAGTATCAAAGGCAGGGCTTCGGCAAAGCGGCCGGAATTTCCGATCATGTCCCAATAGCGCGCGAATCGGTTGATGCGTTGCATTTCGTTAAATCCGATATCGCGGGTGCTGAGAATGTTGTAAGGCGGCTCGGGGTTGTAGCGCAACCGGTAGGCTTCGTTATGCCGATTGAGCGGCGCACCGCGCAAGCGTTTTAAGATACCCAGTTGAATTTCATGCGGCTGTAATGCGACTAATTGATCGAAACTGGCCGCGAAATTGGCCAGCGTATCGCCGGGCAGTCCGAATATTAGGTCGGCATGGATGTGCGCGTGGGTGTTTGCTTTGAGCCAACGCAGGTTTTCTTTGGTTTTTTCGTTATCCTGGCGGCGACTGATCAGCCGTTGAATGACAGGATCGAAAGTTTGCACGCCGACTTCGAATTGCAGCGTTGCGGGTGGGAATTTTTCGAGCGTTTGTTTGAGCCGGTCCGGTAAATGGTCCGGTATCACTTCGAAATGTAAAAACAAGCCGTCGCCCATGCGTTCGAGAAAAAATTCCAGTATCGCAACACTGGCGGCGATTTTTAAATTAAAGGTCCGGTCAATGAATTTGAAATGCCGAACGCCACGCCGATACAACACGTCCATTTCGTCCAAGAAGCGATCCAATGTAAACGGCTTGGCCGTGACATCGAGCGCCGAGAGGCAAAATTCGCATTTGAACGGGCAACCGCGCGAGGCTTCGACATAGACGATGCGGTTGCGAACGTCTTCGTCGTTGTAATAGGGGTAAGGCGATGCCAAACTTTCCAGCGGCGATTCGACGCCGGTTATGATTTTTTCGTCGGGCGCTTCGCCGTTTAGGATTTGTTCGCATAATGCGCGAAAACTGATTTCGCCGACGCCGGTGACGATGTAGTCGGCCAACTCGGCGATAGGAGGCAAATCGGGCGGATGGCTGACTTCGGGGCCGCCTAGGATCACGACGATTTCCGGCGCGATTTGTTTGAGCAGGGCCACCGTCGAGCCGATTTCGGCGACATTCCAGATGTAGACGCCGAAACCGATGATTTTCGGACGATGCTGCAAAAGCTTTTCGACAATGTCGATCGGCCGGTCTTGTATGCCGAATTCGAGTATTTCGGATACGTTTTGCAGCTCTCCCAAATTGGCGTAGAGATAGCGCAGCCCGAATGCGCTATGGATGTACCGGGCGTTAAGCGTGGTCAGTCGTATTTGCGGCATGCTTAGCCTGAAGATTTACCCGGAGCGTACTCTACGCAGTCAATTTGAGGTATTTTTGATACAGCGTGTCTTTGCTTTCGGCATGCTCCGGGTCTTTGTCGATACAATCGACCGGGCACACTTCGATGCATTGCGGCAAATCGTGATGCCCCACGCACTCGGTACACAAAGCCGGGTCGATGACATAAATCTCCTCGCCTTGGGAAATCGCACCGTTCGGACACTCCGGTTCGCACACGTCGCAATTGATGCATTCGTCATTGATAATAAGAGCCATTGTTACTCCTGACTAAATTTTTGGATTAAACTTTGTTTAACGATATCGGGCACGAAACTGGATACGTCGCCGTTGAGGCGTGCGATTTCCTTGATCATGCTCGACGATATGAATTCGTATTGTTCGGCCGGCGTTAAAAATACCGTTTCGAGATCGGGTGAAAGCCGCCGATTCATACCGGCCAATTGAAATTCGTACTCGAAATCGGAAACCGCTCTTAGACCTCTGATGATGACATGAGCGCCTTGTTCTTTGGCGCAATCGACCAATAGGTTGCTAAACCCGATAACCGATACGTTTTCGAACGCTTCGGTCACCGATTTAGCCAGCGCAACACGCTCATCGATCGTAAATAAGGGCGTTTTTGTCGTACCGACCGCGATTGCAACGATAATTTTGTCGTAAAGTTTAGCGGCCCGAGCAATCAAGTCCAGATGCCCAGCGGTTACGGGGTCGAAAGTGCCCGGATAGATTGCGGTAATATTCATGATAAAGCCGGAACAATGAAAAAACAGCGGATTATAACGTTTTGGGGGGATTTTTTCATCTGTTTGATTTTTTAGCACTAAAGCATCACGCGGGGCGGGTTATTTAACCCGCCCCGAACGTTTTGATTTGCTTTGGCCACGGTCGAAAAGCTTCCGCTCCTGCTCACGCCCCTTACCTACATCCATGTAGGTAACGTTTAGGACGAGGTTATAAAGCCCGTCCTGCCAAGGTACTCAAGCATGCCATCCATGGCTCTGGATTCCGCCAGTACATGGCGGAATGACGGGTTACCCTTAACTTAATGACAGTGATACAGAGAGTGGGAACGAGAATACTCAGCTCCGTAGGGTACGCTATGCGTACCATGATCGCCCCATCAATGCTTAACACAAGCCCATCTGAGTAGAGTTCGGTGCTTAACTGCATGGAGGTACGCGTAGCGTACCCTACAATTTATGTATAACGGCGAGAGCTGGTGCCTGTGAAGCAGCGAGCGTTGAAGCTTATCTGTAATCAGGAAATCTTATTCGGCGAACCTTTCGTATAACCGATACGCTACCTCGCCGGCCGTTTTATCTTTTAGAAGCCGCCAGTTTTCGGGTATGTCGGTAAAATCGAGCACGATTTCCGTTTCCAAGTAGATTTTAGCCCGCGCGGACAACCAGCCTTTATCTTCGAGCCATTGGCAGGTTTGCACGGCGAGACCTTTGCCGAAAGGCGGATCGAGAAAAACTAGATCGAATGATTCGGCGTCACCGGCCAAGTAGCGGAAGACATCCTGATTGACGATTTTGATTCGGTCGGTCGATAAAATAACGGTATTCTCTTTTAAATGTCGGCAAGCCTGTGGGTTGTTTTCGACCTGTACGACCGATTTTGCACCTCGCGAGGCAGCCTCCACACCCAGCGCGCCGCTGCCTGAATAGAGATCCAGGCAACGGCTGCCATAAATATCGCTTCGCAACCAATTGAACAAGGTTTCCCGAACTCTTGCCGGCGTCGGGCGCAATCCCGGTGCGTCGGTAAAACGCAGATTGCGACCGCGCCATTCGCCGGCGATGATTCTTAGCTTGTTTTGCACGGATTTATTGAGTTTCGCCGACGGTGATCGTTTGCAATAACTCGGAATCGACGCGACGCTGAAACGCGTCCTTGATCGCATCGACGGTCACCGCATTCACCTTCTCCTGAAAAGTTTCCAAGTAGTCGAGCGGCAAACCGTAAAATCCGATCATTTCGACATAACCGATCATTTTACTATTGGTATCGAAACGCATGACAAAACCGCCGGTGATGTTTTGTTTTGCGGCGGTGAGTTCTTCCTCGGTCGGCCCTTCCTCAATGAACTCGGTCAAGGTTTGATTCAAGACTTCCAACGCTTTGTCGGCTTGATCGGCCCGGGTTTGCAGGCCCATCGCAAAAGGTCCTTTGCGATACATCGGTGCAAAATAACTGTAAGTGTTATACGCTAGACCTCGTTTTTCCCTGACTTCCTCGAATAATCTCGAAACCAGCATGCCGCCGCCCAGTATGTGATTGCCGACAAATAATGCGAAATAGTCGTCGTCATTGCGATAGGATCCCGGAAGACCGCTCATTACATGAGTTTGCGCGGAAGGAAACGCGATATGTTCGCGGCGGCCTTGCTTGGGCATCGCCACTTCCGGTAATTCGGCTGGTTTTTGTCCAGCCGGTAATTTCGCCAACAATTTCTCGGCGGTTTGTTCAGCCTGTTTACGGCTCATATCGCCGACGATGGCCACCATCGCATTGGTAGCCACATAATATTTGCTATAAAAGCTTTTAAGATCCTTGGCCTGCAAAGGTTCTACAGTCTCAATTTCGCCGGCACTTGGATGCGCATAGGGATGTTGTCCATAAACCGCTTTATAAAAGGCAATATCGGCCAGGGTTGACGGCGAAGATTCGCGATGTTTTAAACCGGCCAACGTGCGCTTTTTTTCGCGCTGAAAATCGGCTTCCTCGAAGCGCGGTTGAGTCAAGATGGCTTGCATCGTTTCGACCGACTTATCGAACAATTTCGGATCGGTCAAGGTACGTAGCGACAGCCAAGCCATATCGCGGGATACTCCGGTTCCGAAACGGGCGCCGACGCTTTCGAAACGTTGCGCAATTTGGTCGGCATTCCATTCGCCGGCGCCGGTATCGAGTAGCCCGGAGGTCAACGCAGCGATTCCGAATTGCTTAGCGTCGCGCGCACTACCTGCATCGAAAGTCACCCGGATATCGGCCATGGGCAGATTTGGAGCGGGTACGAAATACACTCTAGCCCCCTGTTTGGTTGTCCAGTGTTCAATGTTTGCCGCAGCCCAGGCGGTCTGTCCTGTCAGCATCAATAACAGACTGATCAAAGCGATACGCATTATTTGCTCTCCTTAAGTTTTTTATTGCCGGTTTGTTCAGCGATCGGTTGCGGCACCAAATAGGCCACGCTCAAGTTGTTATCGGTAAAATATTTTTTAGCGACTTCTCGGACTTGCTCGGCGGTCACCCGATTGACCTTGTCGACATATTCGTCGGCTTTTTGCCAACCTAAACCGACGGTCTCATTGATGCCCAGCTGCATGCCTTGATAAAACATCGAGTCGCGCTCGTAGGTGGCATTCGCGAGCACCTGCGCTTTGATCCGCTGCAATTCTTCCGGTTGCACCAACTCATACTTGAGTTTTTCGATTTCTTCCTTTAACGCCGCTTCCAATTCTTGGTGACTCTTTCCTTGTGCAGGCGTCGCGTCAAACATAAACAATTCATCGAGTCTGGAACTCAAGTTGTAGCCGGCCCCGGCCGCCACAGCGATCTGCTTGCCCCTCACTAATCCGGACTCCAAGCGTGCACTGCTGCCGCCATCTAAAATACCCGCCATCACTTCCAATGCATAAGCTTCCCATTCGTGTTCGGCCGTGTTCAGCACAGGAACTTTATACCCCATGACCAGATACGGCAGTTTGTCTGGCAAATTGACGATCATGCGCCGTATGCCGAGTTGTTCGACTTCGGTTTGCGGCTTCACCGGCGTAATTTCACTGGGCTTGAGCGGTCCGAAATATTTTTCGGCTAACGCGAACACCGCTTTCGGCTCGACATCGCCGATCACGACCAAGGTAGCGTTGTTCGGCGCATACCATTTTTGATACCAGGCCTCGAGATCGGCAATTGTGTAGTTCTCTATGTCCGTCGGCCAACCGATAATCGGATTTCTGTAGGGGCTGTTCGAATAAGCCAGTGCGGCGAAATGCTCCTGGGTCTTAGAGCGAGGCTTATCGTCGGTGCGCATCCGACGCTCTTCGTAAACGACTTGCAGCTCTTTTTGTAATTCCTCATCAAGCAAGTGCAGATTACGCATACGATCGGCTTCCAGTTTAAAACTGACTTCCAAACGGGATTTTTCCATCGTCTGGAAATAAGCCGTATAATCGCGACCGGTAAAGGCGTTTTCGTTACCGCCGTTGGCCGCGATGATTCGGGAAAACTCGCCGGGTTTGAGCTCGTCAGTGCCTTTGAACATCATGTGTTCGAGCATGTGAGAAATACCGGTAATGCCGCCCGGCTCGTAGCTGGAACCGACTTTGTACCAGACTTGGGAAACCGCTACCGGCGACCGGTGATCTTCTTTGACCAGGATTTTCAAACCATTGTCTAAAATCCGCTCATGTACTTTAACCGCCGCTTGTGCCGGCAACAAAAACATGCCGGATAATACCGCACTCGCAATTTGCAACTTCATAACGTCCTCTCTGTAGTAAGGTTAACGCGTCCGACTATTTGATAAATCAATAGTTCACTGTATTCTATAGCTTAATATAAATGTTGGAATATTTTCGATAATGACTAACCCATCCGCCCTGCTCTATTGGCGTGACTATCTTGAACTGTGCAAACCCAAAGTAGTTGCCTTAATCGTTTTTACTGCCGTGGTCGGCATGTTGCTGGCCGTGCCCGGCATACCGCCCATCGATACCTTGATTTACAGCACCGTTGGCATCGGACTCGCCGCCTCGTCCGCAGCGGCGGTTAATCACTATCTTGATCAGAATGCCGATGCCTTAATGGGCAGAACGCAAAACCGCCCATTGCCGAAAGGCTCGTTGCACTCAATGAATGTCATCGTTTTCGCATCGCTTTTGGGCTTGGTGTCGATGCTTATATTGGGCTTTTTGGTTAATCCGCTCACTGCGTTTTTGACCTTATTGTCGCTGATCGGTTATGCAATCATCTATACCGTGTATTTAAAGCGCATGACGCCGCAAAACATCGTGATCGGAGGCGCGGCCGGTGCGGCACCTCCGGTTTTGGGCTGGTGCGCGATGACCGGCGAAGTGCATCCTTATTCGTTACTATTGTTTTTAATCATTTTCGTTTGGACACCTCCGCATTTTTGGGCCCTGGCAATCGCCCGCCGCGAAGAATACGCGAAAGTTAAAATTCCGATGTTGCCAGTCACGCACGGCCCCGAATTCACAAGACTGCAAATATTACTGTATACAGTGCTACTCTTATTGGTGACATTGCTGCCTTATTTAACCGGCATGAGCGGGCTGATTTATCTCTCCGCCGCAGTTCCTCTCGGCCTCGGCTTTGTTTATTATGCGATTTTGATGATGCGCCACAAGGACGACCGAACGGCAATGAAAACCTTCGGTTTTTCCATTATTTATTTGATGCTGATGTTTGCCGCGTTATTAATCGATCATTATGTCGTTATTGGATTGTAATCTGCCATGACAAGACAAGAACATCCTTTCGCTGAATATATCCGCATTCTCGGTAAAGGCAAAAAAGGCTCGCGCCCGCTAACTCGAGAAGAAGCCTATCAAGCGATGAGAATGATTTTGGCCGGCGAAGTGCTGCCCGTGCAATTAGGCGCTTTTTTGATGCTAATGCGGGTTAAAGAAGAAACGCCTGAAGAGTTGGCCGGCTTCATTCAAGCCGCACGCGAAACTTTTAGTCCATTCGGCGAACCTTCTTGCCCCGCCGACTTGGATTGGTCTTCCTACGCCGGCAAACGACGCCACCTCCCCTGGTTTTTGTTGTCGGCATTATTGCTCGCGGAAAATGGCATCAAAGTCTTCATGCATGGCGCCGGCGGCCATACCGCAGGCCGAATTTATACGCACGATGCTCTGAAATACCTCGGCATCGAGCACGCCGCCTCTTTACAAGAAGCGCGACAACAACTCGAAGAGCAAAGCTTCAGTTATTTGCCGCTGGAATACTTCTGCCCGAAACTTCATGAAATCATCGAATTGCGCCCGATCATGGGCTTGCGATCGCCGGTACATACGCTCGCCAGAATGTTGAACCCTTTTAATGCCAAACACAGCATTCAGGCGATTTTTCACCCGGGTTACCGGCCGGTGCATCAAGAAGCCGCTTTGTTATTAAACGACCTTCATGTCGCGGTATTCAAAGGCGAAAGCGGTGAAGTCGAACGTAATCCCGACGCCGATTGCTTAGTGCAAAGCGTTAAGCATGGCGAATTATACGATGAGCAATGGCCGAGAATTTTCGAGCGTCGCCATGTCAAATCCGAAACGCTCGACCCTAAGCAGCTCGCTGCAGTCTGGCAAGGCGATATCGAGGACGAATACGGAGAAGCGGCCGTTATCGGTACCGCGGCGATCGCCTTGAAGCTGATAGGCAAAGCGGACAGTCAAGATTGCGCTATGAATATGGCCGAGGATTTTTGGCGGGGACGCAAGCTGTTTGAATAATCCTAAAAAGAGCAATTGGCTTGTGTTGTAGACCATTCGTGCTGAGCAAAGTCGAAGCATGAACGGCCTACAACACTTTTACCGGCATGGTTAAACCTTAAATTCCCCTCACCCTTCGACAGGGCTCTCCTGAGTAAAGCCGAAGGACTCAGGAATAACGGTAGCTTGATACTCTCAACTGCTCTTTTTAGATTAATGGATTGCAACTCTTTTTTGATTATTCCGCAAATCTGCTTAAACATGAAAAGTTTGAGCAGAGCATCCGCTTGCTGGACTTATTGCAATTACCCTTTAACCACACCCGGGTTATGATGGGAGAATCTCGGAATACCTTCAACAAAGGTTTTTTCCAAGTAATTGTATTCCAAACCTAATAAGGTATTCCCGTCCTGGTAAGTCACCCATACGACCTTAACTTCGCCGAGAAGGTCGAGTCTTTTAAAGTTGAACGCGGCAATTGCCCCAGGCTCCACGTCAATACGCTCCGGTAACGTAACCATTAAGCCGTCTACCGACACATTAATCGTGTTGAAATGGTAATTATGGCCGTTAAGGATTATGAGCCCCGGCGCCTCCAATTTTTTCCTGTAGGCATGCCTTGCATAAAACAAGTTTTCTACATCATGCTCGACATTTCTAAAATCCAACGCCAAATAAATCCGACCGTCGATCATATCGGCTCGAACAATTTCGGCTTCGCCGGCAAGTCGCATTTCATGAAGGTAGATATCGACGATAGGGGATATCTTTACTGTTTTAAACAGATCTTCAACATCATTAATGCGTTCATGATCGTTCAATTCAGCCAAAAGACCGGTGATCGAGATGTTGCTCAAGGTCATCGGAAGTTCAACCCCATCCAGATAAATTAATCCATGGGAAGTTAGTTTTTTCCGATAATGGCGTTTTTCGTATGGCATTGTTAACCTACATTACATTCATTACATTTTTGTACGACTTTCATTATTGAAGATATGGAGCCGAAACATACCAGTCGCTCTTCAAATTTCGGCAGTGCCTTAAAAGGCACCGGCGTGCTCGGTCGATTTTTACTCCTCGCCAGACACACTTCTCACCCTGTTTGATTTCCAAATTAGGAAATGCTGACAATAACCGGAAAATAAACAACTCTATTCTCTATTTCCAAACCGAAAAGGGCAAGCATTATGCTCTTACAATGAAAATTAAATAATGACTAGTGTAGACTATTATTTTTATTTTTCGCTTCGAATCTCGTCTTTCAGAACTTGATTGTCCATTTTTTATGCTGCTATCCATTCGATCGATAAAAATAATTTTAACGGCTATCTCGTTTCTTATTTTACAAGCCTGCACCACTGCCCCGCCAAAAAACACAGAAAACATTTGCGAAACTTTCAGAGAAAAAAGCAACTGGTACAAACACGCCAAAACCTCTTATGAAAAATGGGGGGTCCCAATTCCTGTCCAAATGGCGATCATACATCAAGAATCTCGCTTTGTTGCCGACGCCGCCCCGCCAAGACGGAAATTATTAGGGTTCATACCTTGGTTTAGAAAAAGTAGTGCCTATGGATATGCTCAAGCATTGGACGGTACTTGGGGAGACTACATGAAACATAACCGTCGCTGGAGCGCCGACCGCGAAGACTTTGCCGATGCGGTCGATTTTGTTGGCTGGTACAATCACATGAGCTACAAAAGACTCGGACTAGCTAAATCAAACGCTCGGCAACTATACCTGGCCTATCACGAAGGTCATACGGGATACCGGCGCCGAACGTTTTTACAAAAACCCTGGTTACTAAAAGTTGCCGAAAAAGTCGACCGCAAAGCCCGTGTTTACGATTCGCAATTAAATTCATGCCGGAACGAATTTGAAAGCAAGAGCTGGTTTTTTTGGTAAACTATATCGCTTGTTCACAGTTGCGAACAAGCGGCATCACCGGCAAAAAAGGACAAACCGGTATTGGAGTTAGAAGGCGCTAACCTACTCCCATGGATTAGCTACTTTATTGGGATTAAAAAACAAGCTTTCTTGCTTTTTCTCGCGACTTCTCCAAAAATGGACTCACTTCCTTATAACTCACGACAGGAGGAAAAAATCTGTGACTAAACTGCATATCCGCGTTTTTTCAGTTTTTACCGCTATTATCATAGGATTTACGATGTTCTCAATGGCCAATGCGACCACCCCACAGGAAAATAAAGAAGCAGGCGAAGCCTTTCTTGCCGAAAACGCCAAAAAGGCGGGCATAAAAACCACAGCTAGCGGCCTTCAGTATGAAGTTTTGAACGAAGGAAACGGAGCCACGCCAAATGCCTCCGATAATGTAACCGTTCATTACAAAGGCACCACAATCAGCGGGGAAGAATTCGACAGCTCCTATGGCCGAGGCGAACCCGCCACGTTTCCGTTAAATCGAGTCATTGCCGGCTGGACCGAGGGGCTGCAGTTAATGAAGGAAGGCGCTAAATACCGTTTTTACATACCCTCCGATTTGGCTTATGGCGAACGCGGCGCCGGCCGCGCGATTGGCCCTAATGCCACACTCATATTCGATGTTGAACTGATCAAAGTTCAATAAAGTCAAAACGTTCGTTGTGTTTGCCGACATTCGGAGTAGACGGCTGTATATCAACCCATTATTCATTGGCTATGATTAACTATTTGGGATAATTCATCCAGCACCTAAATAGTAATTATTCACACCCCCCTATCGTTCCCACGCTCCGGCGTGGGAATGAAGACCGAGACGCTCTAGCGTCTCGTAACGCTGGAGCGGTACTCAGGCGTTCCTCGATAGATACATCCCATACCTTTTATTCTTAGACGGTTTTTCAATCAAAAGGGAGTATTATCGCAAACAGAGCCTTTATCTAGCCCCATGCAAACGAATCAATAGCACGGCCTCATCACGACTAATACCGAATTTTTGTATCAATTCAGCCGCATCGGCGCCGCTGCGCACCTTCTGAATGATCGCGTGGTAAGGCTTCGCTTCTTCTTCTCTTTGTTCAAAGTCGTTGATTTTTTCGGTCAACTCCTTGAGTATTTCAGCCGTCTCGGCTAATCGGTTATCGACACCGACCGATGCCGAACATAAACCGACAATATCCAAATTATGATTATTCAGGTGTTCGGCCAAGGCTCGATAGTTGCGTTTAAGCTTAATATGATCGACTGTTAACCATACTAGCAAAATCGACATAACGCTCAGTACGGCAAGACCGGCATATAAAATCTCATTCATCAAACAACTTCGTCAATGTGCTGAGCAGGTCCCGTATCGTCTTGCTGCTCCGATTCAGAACCCTTTTCCTGCTCGTTTTGTTGTTTTTTCTTATCCGGTCGATCTTCGTCATTAGTGACTTTAGCCGGTTTAATAACCGGATATGTCGGTACTATCGGTTGTATTTCGATCATGACCGCCTCTCTTAGCCGCGGCTCAAGGAAGTTGCTGTTTTCAGGTTACGATTAACTTCAAAACATATCCAATTCCGCTTTCTCTTCATCGCTTAAAAACTTATTTAGGTCGACTAGAATCAATAATTCATTATCTCGGCTAGTCACCCCTTGAATATACCTAGAAGTTTCTTCATTGCCGACGTTCGGAGCCGTTTCAATATCTGACGATCTCAGCTCGACGACTTCGGCAACGCTATCGACCAAGATGCCGATAATATGCGATTCAGTTTCGATTATGACAATGCGCGAATTATCGTCGGTCTCCTTCGACATCAAACCAAATCGATTGCGCGTATCGATCACCGTTACGACATTGCCTCGCAAGTTGATGATGCCCAGCACATAAGACGGTGCACCGGGAACCGGAGCGATTTCTGCAACCCGCAGCACTTCCTGCACTTGCATGACATTGATGCCGTACTTTTCATCACCGAGACGAAAAGTTACCCATTGCATCACCGGATTGTTTTGTTTTGTATCGAATTCACTCATTCGCGATCACCGCTTCATTATTCAAAGTTATTATTTTTTGCAAACCGTATCCGCCCAACTACTAACCCTTCACTCTATAAAAAGAATTTTGTCCACGAAAATCACGAAATTTAAAGATTATAGTTACGCACAACGTACCACTCCACAAGCAGCAATTCCCAGTTTGAGCATTCTCACTGGATTTCGAGCGAGGGGTATCCCTGTCGAGGAATGCCGATATCTTCGCTAGCCACACCCCATACCTTCATGAAGTTAGCTAATTTTTGAGTATAAAGGGAGTAAATCCCGTCCTGCCGGTACCTTCGTATTGCGGCTTTTTCCTATCTTTTTTGTCGTCACTGGACGCTGGAGCGTCCAGGGCTGCATTCCCACGCTGGAGCGTGGGAACGATAATCTTTAACCTTTCTTCTTTAACCTTTAACCTTTAACCTTTCTTCTTTTCCCTTTCTTCGCGGCGTCAACTGTTCGACATCGATCACGGCGGTCAATTCCTCGATTACTGTTCCAATCAACCATGGCCGCTGCTTACGATGGGTTCGCCAACGAACTTGCTCGGGACGCACCTTACCAATAGACAAAAGTTCATCGCAAGCCAAGCCCCAATTGCCATCCTGGGTAATTAACATGCTTTTATAAGGCTGCTCAATTAAGTCTCGTTTATTTGCATAACCTTTCCCTAAAATCAATTGCCCGGAATCGAGAATACCGATTTTTCGCTTCTGGTCTTCCAGCAAACCGATAAACCACGAGGGTTGCCCAGGGATTTTAGTGATCGTCTTATCAAATTTAATGGCTCTGGATAATTCAACCAAAGGAGTAGCCAGTATGAGCTGGCCTATTCTAAAAAATAAGGCTTGGAATTCATACTGCGCCCAAGACGGCATAACCGCAAGCGGCATGGTAGGCTTTGGAACCAATTGCAGTTCAACCAAGGCCGACGTCTTGGCAATGGTCTCGCTTTTTTTCTTTATTTTCGATTCGACACGTGCTGTCGGTACGGGCACTTTAGCCTCAGGTGCCGATGGCATAATCACGTCGGCTTCCTCAGTCGGCATTTCCTCCAGCAGGGTTTTTAAATAGCTGTCGAGAGCCAATTCCTGGTGAATAATCTGTGGCTCGATATCCAATTTGTTATCGCTAAGACCCTTCATTAAACTGCCGCCGTTTCTTTGACAGTTTGATTATCATACAATAACAAGCGATCCAGCAAAGCCGAGTAAGCCTCCACGGCTTTCGATTCCGGCCAATAAATCGATAGCGGAATACCTTGTGTGCTGGCATCCCTGATTTTTGTATCGATCGGTATAATCGAATTCCATAGATAATCCGGATATTGCTCTCTCAACACCCTAAGGCTTTCTTGAGCAGCGCGCGTTCGTTTATCGAACATCGTCGGTACAATCGTATATCGAGGCGCATGGGTACGTGATTTATAAACCATATTGAGCGTATGCATCATACGCTCGAGTCCCTTGACGGCTAAAAATTCGGCTAACACCGGCATAATTAATTGCTGACAAGCCGCCAGTGCATTAATCATCAACACACCGAGCATTGGCGGACTATCGATGATGACGTAATCGTAACGATCGGATACCTTGGCTAAGGCATTGTTGACCACCAATCCCATACCGCCCATCGATGCGACTTGTCGGTCCAACGTTGCAATCGCGGTCGCGGCCGGCAACACAAACAAACCGTCGAATTTAGTTTCTACGATATAAGGTTCGGGTCCCGCGTTTTTCTTTTTCAAACTGGCATCATGAAAAAGATTGTATACGCTCGCCTTGACTTCATCGGGATTCATTTTGAAATAACTTGTCAATGCGCCGTGCGGGTCGAGATCGACCAATAATGTACGAAATCCCCAGGAAGACAATAAACCGCCGAGCGTAACGACAGTCGTCGTTTTGCCTACACCGCCTTTCTGATTGGATACCGTCCAGACCTTCATAAAATGCCTTTTAATCTAAATTCATTAGCTAAACCGCAAAAAACTCGGCTCTCGTAGATTTTCCGGTTCCCACGGTCCTCCGTGGAAACCCATACCTAGGAAGCCGGTGCGTTAGGAACGAGGATGGTAATTACCCACACCACTATGGGGAACCTTGAGTATTGTTGATTTCAGCATCGGTAACCGGCGATATATTCAGTAACTTCGCTCTTTCTTTGTCATCCGCGCCGTAACGAGCAAAAGCATGCGACATCAACACCACCGCAACTCTTCTATTTTGAAATCGACCTGCCTCGCTACTGTTATCGGCTATCGGATGAAATTCTCCATAGCCGACCGCCGATAATCGTGACGGCGCTATCCCCTCGTTGACGAATTCTCTTACTACGCTAGTCGCTCGCGCCGAAGACAGTTCCCAATTGGATGGGAATTTAACGGTACTAATCGGGACCGTATCGGTATGCCCTTCGACATTGATGAAATTCGGCATACGTCTGACAATTTCCGAAACTTTTTTCAAAATCGGTAACGCTTTTGGCGATAACTCAGCCTCGCCGCTCGCGAATAACAGTTCGCTATTCATTTCTAGCTCGATCCAAAAGTCATGTTTTTTAACCGCCACCAAATCCTTTTCGATAAATGGCGCCAAGACTTCCGACATTTGTTCGGACGCATCAATCAAATTGCGCCGCTCACGCAGGATATCCTCACTAAGCTCATGCTTTTTTTCAACCTCTTCCAAAGTCGGATGAGGTAGCTCGATCGGCTGAACCGCCATCGGTTCTTCACCGATTTTGATCGGCTGCACCACAGTAAAAGGAGAGCCTTCTCTATCGGAAATCGCCGCTTCCGATTGTCTTTTCGAAAAGGCCTCTCCCAATGAGTCGGACAGTGTTTTATATTTACCCTCGTTGACCGAAGAGATCGAATACATTACGACAAAAAACGCAAATAATAAGGTGATAAAGTCGGCATAGGAAATCAGCCATCGCTCATGATTTTCAGGTTCGGCCAATTCTTTTTTTTTTCGCCGCATCACGCCCCTCCGAGCTAATCCCGGTTTTCGATTAAAAAACCGGATAATTTCAATTCGATATTTTTTGGATTTTCTCCCTCGGCAATCGCTACGATGCCCTCAACCAACAATTCCTTAGCTTGCGACATTATCAATATTTGCATCTTCAATTTGTTTGCAACCGGCAAAAAAATCAAATTGGCAAAGCCAACGCCATAGATCGTCGCAACAAACGCCGTTGCAATGCCGGATCCCAGTAAACCTGGCTCGGCCAGATTTTTCATGACATGAATGAGACCGATCACGGCACCGAGAATACCGATCGTCGGCGAGTAACCGCCCATGGCTTCGAATACTCTAGCCGCCTGTAAATCGCTAAACTCCCGAGTACTAATCTCTAATTCCAAACAATCCCGAATTACTTCCGGTTCGCTACCGTCGACTAATAGCTGCAAACCCTTGATTGCGAACGGATCGATTTCGTTATCGAGAACCGATTCCAGCCCCAGCAGACCTTCTTTTCTGGCCAGCGCGCTCCATTCGACCATTTTGTTAACTTGTTGCTTAAACAATTGTTTCCTTGGCTTGAAGATCCATAAACTGATATTGAGGCCCCGGAAAAATGTCGTCGGCGGAAATTGCAACAATGTAGCACCTATTGTACCGCCCAAAACGATCACTAAGGCCGGTCCATTTAGCAGCGCTTCAGCATGTCCGCCGTCCATTATCGTACCACCGACGATCGCCACGAAACCCAACACAACACCAACGAGACTTAAGTAATCCATTAAGTGATACGGCTTAATTGCCGTCCTATTTCATCGATGCTGTAAACATTATCGGCTAAGCCTGCATCGATAACCGCTTTGGGCATACCGTATATCGTGCAACTTTCCTCGTTTTGCGCCCAAACTATCGAACCGGCTTGTTTCAGTTTACGAGCGCCTTCTTTACCATCCGAGCCCATACCGGTTAAGACCACCGCCAGCACTGCATCGTGAAAATACCGAGCGACTGAAGCCAATGTAATGTCCGCACACGGACTGTAAATTTCTCCGGCTATTTTCGGCCTTAAAACAATCGATTTACGCACGCCGGAGCCTTTGAATTCCAATTGCATTCCTCCTGCCGCAACCAACGCCGTTCCCGGCTCCAAGATATCGCCATCGCGTGCTTCCCTAACCTTGATACGGCATAATTGATCCAACCGCTCTGCAAAACTAGCCGTGAAGTTTTGCGGCATATGTTGAACAATGATCACCGGCAACGGGCATGACTGCGGAACTTGGCTTAACACTTGCTGTATCGCGACAGGACCGCCGGTTGAGGCGGCAATCACCATAATGCGTAATGCGCCGAATTGTTTCGCTGTTTGCTGAATCCCTTGCTTAGCCGGTTTTTCGAGCGTTTTTCCTGCCTGTTCGGTTTTATTCTTAACCAGCGCTCCGCCGCCGCTTCTTGTTTTGCTTTTTCCGGTTTGCAAGGCAACCATGCGTACCCTTCGCCGAAGCAAGCGTTTTGCCGTTTCTCGGTCGGCATCGATCTCATCCAGTCGCTTCGGTAAAAAATCCACTGCACCGGCATGCAAGGCATCCAATGTCGCTTGAGCACCTACCTGGGTCATTGCCGAAAACATCAAAATAGGGGTCGGCGTTTCCGCCATGATGCGCTTAACCGCAGTAATGCCGTCCATCAACGGCATCTCGATATCCATCGTTATGACATCGGGCGCTAAGGCAGCCGTCAACCTAATCGCTTGCAAGCCGTTATTGGCAATACCCACTACTTCAAATTCGGCGTGTCCTTCGCTATCTTTCGACTCCTCAAGTATTTCTTTGATTCTTTTACAAATGAATCCGGAATCGTCGACTATCAATACCTTAACGGCCATGAACTTCTAATTAGCTTGCATATCGCTTCATTAAACCGGGCACGTCGAGAATCAGTGCGATGCGCCCGTCACCGGTGATCGTCGCACCAGAAAGTCCATCCAAGCCTTGCAATTTCGCACCCAAAGCTTTAATAACAACTTCTTCCTGACCAATTAATTGGTCCACGACAAAACCGACTTGACGCCCACCGGCATTGACCACGACGACATGCGCAGAAGCTTGTTTATTTAGCACATAATTCGGATCCTGCACGAGCCATTCGCCAAGATAAAATAGCGGTAAGGCTTTGTTTCGAACCATGACGACCTGCTGTCCGTCTACGACATTAGTCACACGCAGATCCAGATCGAGAATTTCCATCACGCTACCCAACGGTAATGCGAAGGCTTGATCGGCTAGCTTGACCATCAATGTAGGCATGATCGCTAGCGTCAAAGGTACTTTGATGGTAATCGTGGTACCGATGCCTTCCTTTGAATCAACCTCGACCGCACCGTTCATTTGAGAAATGCGGGTCTTTACAACATCCATACCGACACCCCGCCCCGAAACATCGGAAATCTCGGCTTTGGTCGAAAATCCGGGCATAAAAATTAAATTAAAACATTCGCGTTGATCCAGTCGAGCGGCGGTATCGGCATCCATTAAACCCTTTTCGACGACCTTGGCCCGCAAAGCATTGGCATTCATGCCCTTGCCATCATCCTTTATCGATAACTCGATATGATCGCCTTGCTGCGAAGCGGTCAACAAGACGACGCCTTCGGCCGGCTTACCTGCCGCAGTCCGCTCTTCCGGGCTTTCGATACCGTGATCGACCGAATTTCTCACTAAATGCACCAACGGGTCCGCCAAAGCCTCGACTAAGTTCTTATCGAGATCGGTTTCTTCTCCAACCAATTCCAGTCTAATTTGTTTATTGAGACTACGCGCCAAATCCCGGACTACACGTGGAAATCGACCGAATACTTTTTTAATCGGCTGCATTCGGGTTTTCATGACCGCTAGTTGCAGATCAGCTGTCACAACATCGAGATTAGCAATTGCCTTGGCCATCTGATCATCGCTATCGGATGCTGATCTAAGCGTCTGAAAACGATTTCTAACCAAAACCAATTCGCCGACCATGTTCATGATATCGTCGAGTACCTGAGTATCGACCCGAACGGTGGGCTCGATTTGCGGGGCTCCTGAAGAGGCTGCTTTTGAAGCGGCGGGCTTTTGATCTTTAGTGTCATGCTGCTCTATTGAATTAGCAGCGGACGACGACTTAGTAGCAGGCGACGGCTTGTTTTTGTTACCGGGAACAAATTCGGCGACAGGTTTCTTTTCCGGCGCCTTATTAGGTGCTTGATCGCCGGTTTCGGCAACTACTGAAGGGTTGAACTTCCCTTTACCATGCAATTGATCGAGCAAATTTTCGAATTCGTCTTCGGTAATTTCATCGGAATCCGAAGTCGCCGGCACCGATTTTTTGGCGGGCATCGATACCTTTTCGGCGTTTTCCGATTCGACTCCTGCATTCGATGCGGTTTCGCTTCGATCGGATTTGGGCGATGTCGGCGAACCGCCTTTGCCATGTAATGCATCGAGTAGTTGCTCGAATTCATCTTCGGTAATTTCATCGGCTGCTGAAGCCGGTTGCGATTCGCCTTGCGTTATTTTAGGGGCGGTCGGCGAAGCTCCTTTACCATGCAAGGTATCGAGCAATTGCTCGAACTCTTCCTCGGTGATTTCATCGGAGTTTGAACTATCGTCAATACCAGCCGATTCCTCGTCGGCTATATTCAGCATCGATTCGAATTCTTTCTCGACAATATCGATTTCATCGGCGGAGGCAATAGGCGATGGCTCTTGTTCTTGCTCTTTCGCGCCCCTTTGTTCGGTCGCTTTGCCGGGAGACGTAAAAGCCTGAAGTTTGTTCAGTAATGCCGGCGATGCCGGTTCAGGTTCATGTCCGGCACGAATCTGGCCGAACATTTCGTTAACAATATCCAGCACCTGAAGCACGACATCCATTAATTTAGGGTCGACTTTTCTATCGCCTTGTCGAAGCACATTAAAGACATCTTCAGCTTTATGGCAAATTTCAACCAGGGGGTCTATCGCTAAAAATCCGGCACCTCCTTTGACGGTATGAAAACCTCTAAATATGGCATTGAGTAAATCGTAATCATTGGGCATCTGCTCGAGTTGAACCAACTGCTCGCCCAATAATTCAATTATTTCACCGGATTCGACTAGAAAATCCTGTAAAATTTCGTCGTCCAGATCAATCGCCATAATTCAATCCTCAAAAACCCAAGCTGGATAGCAAGTCGTCAACATCGTCTTGGCTAGTCGCCACCTCGTCTTTTTTATCGTCAACACCGGGCACGACCGGTCCTGGTAATTCGACGCTTGACATGCCCGTCTCTTTCGAAGCCGCTTTAACGCTTGATAAACGGATTAAATCGACCATGCCATTTTCCAAGTCTTCGACCATTGCTATTACCCGCCGGATGATTTGTCCGGTAATGTCTTGAAAACCTTGAGCCATTAAAATATCGTTGAGCCCGTTTTGCATAATTTCAAGCGATTTAACAGACTCATTAAAATACTCGGTAATTTCCTGACTCATGTCTTTGAATTCTTCGAAAGGCATTTTTCGAATCAAAAAACGTTCCCAGTTTTCGGCGAGTCTTGTGGCTTGTTCGTTGAGCATTCGCGCAACCGGGACGATATCTTCGACAACGGTCAAGGTTTGATCGGCAGCTTGTTCGGTCATCGTAATGACATAACGCAATCGTTCCTTCGCATCCGGAATTTCCTGCGCGGCAATCTCGGTGATTTTTGAATCCACGGAAAAATGCACCATGGCATCGTGCAATTGCCGGGTTAATCGACCCACTTCAATAAACAGCTGGCTTTCGCGGATTCCGGCTATTTCATCGAGAATTCTGTCGGCCGTTTTCTCGTCTCCTTCTTCTAATGCCTTAAGCAGGTCTTTAACCTGACTGAGGCGATCTTTATCGGTCATTAAATCCCCTCAGACTTAGCTGTCTATGCGTTCAAAGATTTTTTCGATTTTTTCTTTGAGCGTCGCGGCGGTAAACGGCTTGATGATATATCCATTGACGCCGGCTTGAGCCGCCATAATAATTTGCTCGCGCTTAGCTTCGGCCGTTACCATTAAAACCGGCAGCGTGGCAAGATCCGGGTCGGATCGAACGGCTTTTAGCAAATCCAATCCGGACATGCCAGGCATATTCCAGTCGGTCACTAGAAAATCGATGCCACCGGCTTTTAGTCTCGGCAGAGCGGTTTTACCGTCATCGGCTTCGGCCGTATTTGTAAAACCCAAGTCCCTCAGTAAGTTTTTTATAATACGTCTCATCGTTGAAAAATCATCCACAATGAGAATTTTCATATTTTTATCCAAGGATAGTCTCCAACCCACTCAACTTAATAAATAAAACTTTTTAACGTTTGATGCTACGCATCACATATCTTTTTTGATAGCACGGCCAACCCCCATCACGCTCTTTCCCAAGCTCCAGCTCTCATCGTTATACATAAGTCAAAAATTACTGTTTTGCAATCCTAGCTAATGAGGCTTCGATACCATTTTTTGTCGCCCAACGTTCCCGACTTTCCCTCACCTAACGCTAGGTGAGGGAAAGTCACTGATGTTCAATATCCGCAGATTTATCAAACAGCACCGTTTCCAGGTATACGACGAACTCTGTTTAGCAAGTTTACCGATACTTGTGTATAACGGCGAGAGCTCCAGCTTGGGAAACACACTCCGGAAGCGCCAGCTTCCTGAGACCGACACAACCTCCGCACATTCTCAATCAACCCTGACTCGCTCGTTCAATCTTCCTTGACTGTCGGGAAGCTAGAGTTTCCTGAACGAAACTATTCAGCCCCCCGGCAATTATCGTTCCCACGCTGGGGCGTGGAAACGATAGGGGTGTGAATAATTACTACTGAACAGGTTACCCAAGCTCTAACTTGGGTAACAGCACAAAATATTTAGGACCAAACGAAACATTCGGGATGGGTTACATAACCCTTCCCGCAAAAGATCTACGATGAGTATAACGTTCATACCTGCAAAGCCTAATTCAAACGCCATTATCATGGCCTTCACGCCAGTCCGCAAGTCTCGCTCGCAATCTCAACATGGCCTGACTGCTGATCTGACTGACGCGGGACTCGCTAATATTTAAAATTTGGCCGATTTCGCGTAAATTTAATTCATCGACGTAATACAGAGAAACCACGAGCTGTTCGCGCTCGGGCAAACTTCGAATCGCCTCGATTAAAGCCTGATTGAATTTTTCTCGGCTTAATCGGTTCAACGGATCGTTTTTTAACGGCTGATCATCGTAAAAAGCCGCATCGCCTTCTTCGGACAACTCCTCGACGCTCAAGGTACGACAGCATTGCGTGTCTTGCAATATGCGTCCATATTCGTCGGCACTGATCCCCAAATACTCGGCGACTTCTCCATCGCTGGCATCGCGGCCGGTCTTGCTTTCGATATGTCTTATCGCATCAGTCACCATGCGCGCTTTTTTATGAACGGAACGCGGGGTCCAATCGGATCGTCGAACTTCGTCGAGCATTGCACCACGAATGCGAATACCGGCATACGTGTCGAAACTGGCGCCTTGCGAGGCATCAAAATGCTTGATCGCATCCAACAAGCCGATCATTCCGGATTGAATCAAATCCTCGACCAACACAGTTTCGGGCAATTTAGCCAATAAATGATAGGCAATGCGTTTAACTAAAGGCACATGCCGTAGTACCAGGTCTTCTTTTTCACCCGATTGCACCGACGCATACATGGCCGCTCCCTTCATGCAACATCCTTTTGTGCGCCGTATTGGATCATACGTTCGATAAAGAACTCAAGATAACCACCCGCATGTCCTTTGATCGGCCAACTATTTATTTGTCTTGCCACATTTTTCAAGGCCAGAGAGGCTTTACTGCGAGGATAGGCAGCGATGACCGGGCTTTGTTGCTGAACGGCTTTACGTAAATATTCATCATAAGGTACCGCACCTGCAAACTGTAACGTCACATCCAGATAACGGTCGGTGACTTTCGTCAATTTTTGAAAAAGATTCTGGCCTTGCTGGGCACTTTGAACCATGTTGGTCAAAATATGGAAGCGGCTCAAACCGTAATCACGATTTAAGAGTTTAATGAAGGCATAGGCATCGGTTAAAGAAGTCGGCTCGTCGCACACGACAACAATGACTTCCTGGCAAGCACGGGCAAAATTAATAACGCTGGACGATATGCCCGCCGCCGTATCGACAATCAGTACATCCAAATCCTGATCGATATCGCTAAATGCCCGAATGACTGCGGCTTGTTCGACCGTCGACAAATCAGACATATGCTGCAAGCCAGACGAAGCTGGAATCACTTGCAACCCGGACGGCCCGGTCACGATAATTTCGTTCAATGTTTTTTCACCTTTCAATACATGCGAAAGATTGAATTTCGGATACATACCCAGCAGCACGTCGACATTGGCAAGCCCCATATCGGCATCGAGCAAGGCAACTCGCTTGCCTTGTTCGGCCAATGCCAAACCCAAGTTTACCGATAAATTTGTTTTCCCAACGCCGCCTTTACCGCTAGTGACTGCGATGACCCGAACGGGATTCGTTTTATTCATTCTTCTGATTCCGGCTGCCTGATCGAATGGATTATGCATAACCTTGCGCCACCCAGTCGTCATAATCAAGTATCGCATTATAATCGCTTTCTTGATCCGACTCTGCTGCGCACTGCTCAATTAATTGCTTGGCCGAGGCCACATGCAGGTCCTCGGGTACTTGTTGTCCATCGGTAACATAAGATAGCGGCATGCGCTGTTCGATTAATGCCGATATTGCCGCCCCCTTGGTCGCTGCTTCGTCAAGTTTAGTCAATATGCCTGCTTCAGGCTGAAAAATTTGAAAGGCTTGAATAATCTCTTTCATCGCTTTGTATTGCGTCGCAGCAGACATCACCAAATAAGGTCGAATGCGTAGGTCATCGTGCTGTAACGTTTGGATTTGCTCGGCCAAGCGTTGGTCGCGCTGACTCATTCCGGCGGTATCGATCAAAATAAGACGCTTATCGGCAAAGCCGTCGATCAAATTTCGCAGTTGCTCGGCATCGGCCGCCACGCGAACGGGCACATCGAGAATCCGGCCGTAGGTATTGAGTTGATCATGCGCGGCAATACGATAATTATCGGTCGTGATCAACGCGACCTGTCTCGGCCCATGTTTCAGAATGAAGCGTGCCGCCAATTTGGCGATCGTCGTAGTCTTGCCGACGCCGGTCGGGCCCACCAACGCGGCGATTCCACCATAATCCAAAAGCGCATCATTATAGACAGGCAGCACGTTAACCAACATTTCCTGAGCTTTTTTGAAAGCCGGCTCGATGGTTTGATAATTACTCAAGCGACCGGCGACTTTCATACTCAAATTTTTGGCGATCCCCATATCGACCAAACGATGCAACAATTCGACCCGCACCGGATTGCTTTGACTGTTTTGCCTCCAACCGATTTCCGACAGGCGGCTATTCATCGTCATCTTCAGCGATTTCAATTCCTGAAACATGTCTTTGATAAGCTGATCGTTCGCACTGTTTTCGCGGGCGACCGGAACGGACTCTTCGACCCGCGCCGACATCACCGTTTTCTCATGAACCGCAGGTACCGGCTCGTCGGGAATTTCCTCTATTTTTGCCGATACAGCCGGCACTGGCTTCTTTACCGGATCGGGCTGCAAACGACGCGGACGATTTATTTGCATTTTTTCCGCATAACCCAAATATTCGTCAAAATCCCGACGCAACGAACGCGGAGGTACCGAGCCGTCCGCTCCTTTTTTTCGAGTGCTGCTAATAATCTGTGCCGATTTGTTTTCAGCCGCAAAATCCTGTAACGGGGGCTGTTTGACTTCGGGGTTTTGAGCTTTCCGCTCAGCCGCATCCTTTTGCAATTTATTATGAATGAGTTGCTCGTCAAAATCGCGAGCAGCGACGATTTCCACGCCGCCATCGACCGAGCGATTAGACATGATGACCGCATCGGCACCCAATTCATCTTTAACCATGCGCATCGCTTGGCGAATGTCCGATGCAAAAAAACGTTTGATTTTCATTGTACTACCCCGTCAATTAGGCGCGTTGTCCAACCGTGGAAACCACTCTTATTTGGCGATCCTCAGGTATTTCATTGTAAGCTAATACATGCAAGCCTGAAATCGAATGACGGACGAAGCGAGCCAACCAGGGACGAACAAAGGACGAAACCAATAAAACCGGCACCTGTCCTTCCATTTCCATTTTTTGAGCACTCTCTTCCAGCGACCGATGCATTTGCTCGGCCAGTCCCGGCTCGATGCCGACACCGCCTTCACCCGCCGTCTGTAATGATTTATGCAACAATCGTTCCAACTCTGAATCCAAGGTAATAACCGGCAATTCCTGCTGTATCCCACTGATTTCATAAACGATT
Source organism: Methylotuvimicrobium sp. (assembly GCF_050611805.1). Lineage (NCBI taxonomy): Bacteria > Pseudomonadati > Pseudomonadota > Gammaproteobacteria > Methylococcales > Methylococcaceae > Methylotuvimicrobium > Methylotuvimicrobium sp. Next base: position 48,403 of record NZ_JBNGHF010000009.1, on the reverse strand, counting down.
GATCGCCCAAGTGCCACACGGACCGCCGAGGTCAATATATCGGGATCTTGACTCTTGACGCCGAACTCCGCCAAAGTTTCGGCAATCGTACGAATATCCCTAATCGATACATGCTCTTGCAGTAAATTTTGCAACACCTTGACCACAACACCCAACGGCAATGTTTTTGGCACCAGATCCTCGACCAGTTTCGGGGCGACTTTCGCAAGATTATCGAGTAACTGTTGCGCTTCTTCGTAGCCGAATAATTCATGAGAGTTGCTTTGCAGTAAATGACTCAAATGCGTGGCAATGACAGTACCGGGATCGACGACGGTATAGCCCAACGTTTGCGCATGATCTTTCTGACCCGCATCGATCCAAACCGCCTCCAGACCGAATGCCGGATCGCGACATTCCCGGCCTTTCAACGAACCGAATACTTGACCGGGATTAATCGCCAATTCCAATTCGGGAAATATCTCCGCCTCGCCCATTGTTACGCCCATTAAAGTGATGCGATACATCGTCGGCGACAAATCCAGATTATCGCGAATATGCACCGTAGGCACTAAAAAGCCCAACTCTTGCGACAACTTTTTACGCACACCTTTGATCCGCGTCATCAGCTGCCCTCCTTGATTTTTGTCGACCAATGGAATCAAGCGGTAGCCGACTTCCAAGCCGATGATATCGACCGGCATCACATCATCCCAACCCAATTCCTTGACCTCCGGTATGGTTTGGCGAACATCGAGCTCCCGCTTGGTTTCGATACTGGCCAATACCTTCTGACGCCTGTCAATCATATAAGCAGAACCGGCCATCGAACCGGCCAGCAGAATGAATACCAAATTCGGCATGCCCGGAATTATGCCCAAAGTCCCCATTACACCGGCGGTGATATACAAGACTTTGGAATTTTCGAAAAGCTGCGCACTAACTTGTTGACCAATATCCTCGGTACCGCCTTTTACGCGCGTTACTACGATCGCCGACGCACTCGATAGCAATAGCGAAGGAATTTGAGCGACCAAACCGTCACCGATGGTCAACAATACATAGATTTCGCCGGCTTCCGCGAAACTCATCCCATGCTGACCGACGCCGATCGCGAGTCCGCCGATGATATTGACGAATAAAATAATGATACCGGCAACCGCATCGCCTCTGACGAACTTGCTGGCACCATCCATCGAGCCGTAAAAATCGGCCTCAGCTGCCACCTCGGCACGCCGCTCACGCGCCTGATCTTGAGTAATCAATCCGGAATTGAGATCGGCATCGATCGCCATTTGTTTGCCCGGCATCGCGTCCAATGTAAACCGTGCGCCTACTTCAGCAACCCGACCCGCACCCTTTGTCACCACGACGAAATTGATCACAACCAAGATCAAAAAAACCACTAAGCCCACCGCGAAATTACCGCCGATTACAAACGAACCAAACGCTTCGATCACCTTACCCGCCGCCGCACCGCCTTGATGCCCCTCAAGTAAGACAATTCGTGTCGATGCCACGTTTAATGCCAGCCTCAATAAAGTCGCCACCAATATCACCGTTGGAAACACCGAAAACTCCAACGGATTCAGCATATAAATGACGACCAGCAGAATAATCAGCGAAAAAGCAATATTGAACGTGAAAAACAAATCCAACAAAAATGGCGGTAACGGCAGGACCACCATCGCCAAAATCATGATGATCAGCAGCGGCGCGCCGAGTCCGGAGCCGCTTATCATTTTTAAGGTGTTTAAAATTCGGGTAAGATCCATGTTTTAGTCTTGGTAATAACTCTCGGCGTAAATAAATATTGATAGCGGCAAGCAGGAGCCAAAGGTTGGCAACCCCGGTTAAGCCGGATTAGATGTGGCATTTGCTTGGCTGAATAAGCATTTAAGGATTTGGTCATAAATAACTTCCCTATTTTTGGAGGGTTCGGTTGCTCGATTGGCAGGTGTCGGCGGCAGGCCAGATTTTTGCTCCTCGGCAATTGCTCCTGCATTGCTCTAATACACGCCATCCATGGCGTAATGCAAAATCTGCATTCACCGCCGTCAAGCCTACATGGAAGTATTCACCCAGCACCTAAATTCCATAGTCCGCTGGCTATGGTTAACTATACCTTTCACACTTCAAATTTCGGCAGTGCCCGAGGAGGCGACTGGGTGTCCGATAAAGGCTTTGCCAGCATGGAGCTGGCATAGAGCCTACATGGACGTATTCACGGCGTCCTGTCAAGCGAGTCACCGAACCCTCGACAAGCTAATAGCCCCATTTTCGCAAAAGCCTAAGGAAACACTTATCCAGTGGCTTCCTGGCCGGGGTGCTCAATCGCCTTCGAACCGCAGAGCGGTTCGGGCTGCATTCCCACGCAGTGCGTGGGAACGATGAAAGGGCTTGTGTTAGCGTTGGCGGTGCTGCCATGGTACGCATAGCGTACCCTACGTGACTCACCCTTCACCCTTCACCCTTCACCCTTCACCTTTCACCTTTCACCGCTATCTGCTAACCGCTGTCTGCTTACCAGCCCCCAACTACTCTTTTCGAAACTCCTCAGGAATCGGCAAATCTTGCGGCGGCAACGGCTCGTCCCAACCGTAAGCCTTGGCTGTTTTTAACTGATACACATAGGCCAGCACCTGCGCGACCGCCAAAAACAGGCCTTGCGGAATCTCCTGTTTCAAATCAGTGGAGTAATACAAAGCACGCGCCAAAGGCGGTGCAACCAATAGCGGCACATTCGCACCGGCTGCCAAATTACGAATTTGGGCCGCAATCAGATCGGTACCTTTAGCAATGACCTTCGGCGCAGAAGACGAGTTTTGATCGTATTGCAATGCCACGGCAAAATGCGTCGGGTTGGTAACAATGACATCGGCATAAGGGACTTCCTCCATCATGCGCCGTTGCGACATTTCCATTTGTATTCTGCGCTGACGCCCTTTGATTTCCGGATTACCTTGAGACTCCTTCATTTCGTCACGCACTTCCTGGCGAGTCATTTTTAACTTTTCATGATGATCCCAGAGTTGATAAGGTAGATCGACCATCACGATTAAAATCAATGACGCACTCAACACCAAAAAACCGAGACCGATATGAAACAAGGCATGCTGAACAGCCTGCCCCAAGGGCTCCGCACTCAACCCGAGAAACTCGTTCAAAAACGACTTATATAAGATCATTGCAACGCCGAACACCAACAAAAACTTGATCAGCGCCTTCAACAACTCGATCAACCCTTGTTTCGAAAACAAACGAACCAACCCCTTGATCGGGTCGAGTTTTTCCAGCTTCGGCGTCAACGCTTCCCAACTGAACACCCATCCGCTCAGAATTAAAGGCCCAATCAACGCCGCGACAACCAAAACCGCCAAAAACGGCGAGATAAGCCAGAAGGCATCGAGCAAGGCCTGCTTAAAAAATTTAATTGGGCTTTCGGGCGCGAAAATAACTTCCCTGCTCAATTGAAACTGGGTTTGCATGATCTCGATCATACCTTGCCCGATGTATCCGCCCATGAATAACAGTAATACCGAGCTGGTGACCAGCATCACTAAAGTATTAAGCTCCCTGGACCTTGCGACTTGACCTTTCTTTCGAGCATCGGCAAGCCGCTTCGCCGTGGGTTCTTCTGTTTTATCCTGACCGGTATCTTCTGCCATATCGACCTGCTACAGACGCAGCACCTGCTCTAGAAGCTCATAACCTTCTACCATGACGCCAGTGAATTGTTGAAGCATAGTCGGCAAGGTCAGCCAGATCAGCAACAAGCCTAGCATCAACGTAACCGGAAAGCCCACCGCAAAAATATGCAACTGCGGCGCGGCGCGGGCCGCGACGCCGAAACTGACATTGACCATCAATAAACTCGCCATGACCGGCAAAGCCAATAACAAACCCGAGGCAAACAAGCGACTGCTCCATGCAATAATCGACCAGATTTCGGCTTGTTCCAACCCATCGACCGCAATCGGCACGGTATTAAAGCTATCCAACACCATGCTAATCAACATCAAATGCCCATCTAAAACAAAAAAAATCAGCGTACTGACGATAATATAAAACTGTGCCAACACCGGAATTTGCTGGCCGCTTTGCGGATCAACCATCGATGCAAACCCCAAACCCATGCTATAAGCGATCGTTTGCCCGGCAAATACTACGACGCCAAAAACCATCTGTATGATGAAACCGCTCACCAAGCCGATTAAAATCTGCTGCATCGACACAGCCAAACCTTGATAACTCAACATAGGAACATCGGGCAATGGAGGCAGCAAAGGCATGACGACCAAGGTCAAACCCAGTGCAATGACTAACCTCACCCGAGGCGGCACGCCTTGCATGCTAAACAACGGCGCTGCGACTAGCATCGCGCCGATGCGCATCAACGGCCAAATAAACGATGCAACCCAATTCAATAATTGAGCTTCGGTAAAATTCAATCGCTTACCCAATCATTTCAGGAATATCACGAATCAATTGCTGAAAAAAATCCAAGTACATTTGCAGCATCCAGGGCCCCATCGTCATCATCACGATACCGATCGCGATGAGTTTGGGAACGAAGGTCAACGTCATTTCATTGATCTGAGTGGCGGCTTGAAACATCGCGATAATCAAACCGACTATCAATGACGGCAATAGCACCGGCGCGGTCAACTTAACCGCCACCCACATCGCTTCCTGGCTCACCGTATAAATCGTTTCCGGAGTCATCGCTCTCTCCTACTCCTTTTTGATTAAAAACCGTCTAAGAATAAAAGGTATGGGATGTGTCTATCGAGGACCGCCGAGAACCCGTCCATGGAGGCTTGACGGCAGCGTTCGAACGCCAAAGGATGGCGTGAATGCAGATTTTGCATGGAGCAAAAATCTGCCCTGCTGCCGACATCCTCGCTAGCCACACCCCATACCTTCATAAAGCCAACTAATTTTTGAGTATAAAGGAAGTAATGATCAAGCCACATAAAAACTGGCCGCGAGCATTTCCATGATCAGCGACCACCCGTCTGCCATCACGAACAGCATTATTTTAAAAGGCAGCGATATAATCATCGGCGACAGCATCATCATACCCATCGACATCAATACGCTAGCAACCACTAAATCGATCACCAGAAAAGGGAGAAAAATCAAAAAACCGATCTGGAAAGCCGTCTTCAATTCGCTGGTCACATAAGCCGGTAACAATACCGAAAATGGCACATCGTCGACCGATTCGACTTCTTCGTGACCGGAAATCCTGAGAAACATTTCAAGATCGGACTCGCGTGTCTGCCTAATCATAAATTGCCGAAAAGGCACTGATGCATTCTCGACAGCGGTCAACACATCGATCTTTTCCTCGAGATAAGGCTGAATCGCATCGCGATTAACCTTGTCGAATACCGGCGCCATGATGAAAAACGTCAAAAATAACGATAAACCCAACAAGATTTGATTACTCGGCGCTTGTGCGGTCCCTAAAGCCTGACGCAACAGTCCCAAAACAATCATGATCCGAGTAAACGAAGTCATCGTCAGTAACAAGGACGGTAAAACCGTCAACATTGTCATTAACGCGAGGATCTGAATTGTTACCGAATACGTTTCGCCGCCCTGTGCGTTAGTCGTAACCGTAAATGCCTCGACTCCAGTGGCATGCAGCGGCATCGGCAAAATAACGACGAATACGAAACCGCACATCCGCAAAGATTTAGCCATTGCCGCGCCTCTTCATCGCTTGCACCAACTTTTGTGAAAACACGCTAGGGCCACCTTGTTCGCCGCGATCGCTAACCAGGCGATCCTCGCCATCTAAGACCAATAACGCCTCTATCCTTCCCGGCGTGACGCCCAAGACCAGTTGTTTATTACCGATCTCCAGCAAAACGACTTTTTCGCGCATGCCGAGGGACAAGCCGCCCAGCACCCGCATTTTCGCTTCACCGCCAACCGGCAACCCGCTTAATTTGCGTAACGACCAAACAAAAACCCCAAAGATTCCCAATACGAAGATAAGCGCCAGGCCCCATTGCAACACGTCTTGAAAACCCACATTTTTGACCGCAACTCCGGATACTTCGGATACGGGCGAGGCAAAAACCGACGGAAGGTATGCGTAAAACAAAACGCTTAAGATAAACCTAACCATCAACGAAGCTTTTTAACCCGTTCGGTTGGGCTGACTACATCAGTCAAACGAATCCCAAACTTATCGTTTACCACGACCACTTCGCCATGAGCAATCAGGGTACCATTGACCAGAACATCCATCGGCTCGCCCGCAAGACGATCTAACTCGACCACCGAACCTTCGTTCAATTGCAATAAATTCCTGATGCTCACCTGAGTCCGGCCGATCTCCATCGACATGGTCACCGGAATATCGAGGATGATATCCATTTGAATCTCATTGCCGGGCTCGCGCATCTCACCCGCTTCATGGGGTTGGTTATCGAATCGATCGAACGATGCAGTCTCGACATGATTGCTATTTTTGCTGCCCTTTGTTTCGGCTTCGGACTCGGCCTGCTCGTTCATCGCAGCCGCCCAATCGTCACCTAAATCCGAATCGTCTTGTTCACTCATTATTACTATCTCTGCTTAAAACTATTTCCTAAATCCCATCTTTGCTCTTACCCAAGCTCCAGCCCTCATCGTTATATACCTTTCGCACTTCAAATTTCGGCAGTGCCAGAGGAGGCGCCAGGGTGTGCGGCCCTCACCTAACGCTAGGTGATTTGCGTAGGGTACGCTGTGCGTACCATGGTAACCCCGCGATGTTCATGTGCCAACCGAACCATTAGGGCACGGCTTTGGTACGCGCAGCGTACCCTACAATTTATGTATAACGATGAGAGCTCCTGCTTGGGTAAGAGCATATTTTAGCCTTTTGACCTCGATGCCATTTAATGTAATTTGGCATTCTCGACCCCGAAATCGCGATCTGGGGATCGCTCCCACAAGACATTCGCCGCCTTCTGTGGAAAACCACTAAGGATTCGGTCATAAATAACTTCCCTATTTTTAATGCAAGGTAAGCAACGAGCATGAAATAATTTAGACAACTGTCGGAAGGGGGTTTGGTGGCTCGATTGACAGGTGTCGGCGGCACGGATAGCCGCCGTCAAGCCTACATGGACGTATTCACGGCGTCCTGTCAAGCGAGTCACCAAACCGCCACAAAGCCTACTACTTGTATAAGTTATTTTGTGCATATTCCTAAGCGAGTTACCGAACCCGCTACAAAACTCATAGCTCCAGGAATTTATTGGCACGAAACCCTTACCGTCAAACATAATCGGGGTTTACCTTGTTAACAATCTTGATCGCGTAATTACCGTCCGATAAACCAATCTTGCCTTCAAATACCGGAACGGTCTGCGCTCTTAAGCGTACGGTATCCGGCATATCAACAGGTATCACATCGCCTTTTTTCAATTGCATGACTTCCTTAACCGTCATTTTTTTCTCAATCAGTAAGCTATCGAGTGTCACGGCCACATTCATGACACTTTTTCTCAGTAACTCCTGCCAACGCCCGTCCGTCTCGCCCCGATCGCTGATCACCTGGTCTAGCAATTCTCGGATCGGCTCGATCATCGTATAAGGCATGACGATATTGATATCGCCGCCCCCCCCATCGAGTTCGACATGCATCGTCGAAATCACGACAATCTCCGATGGACTGACGACATTCGCGAACTGCGGATTAACTTCGGAAGTCAAATATTCAAACTGCAACGCTAAAACCGGCCTCCAGGCTTCCTGTAAATCCTTAAAAATCATATCGATAAACAAACGAATCACCCGCATCTCAGTCGGCGTAAATTCACGACCTTCGACCTTGTTATAAAACTGCCCGGTACCGCCAAAAAAATTATCCACTGCGGTAAAGACCAAACGCGGCTCCATTACAATCAAAGCTCGGCCTTTCAGCGGCGTAAATTTAACAATGTTCAGATTGGTCGGCACGAACAAACTCTGAACATATTCGGAAAATTTTTGTACCTGTATGCCCGAGATTGAAATCTCAGCCGAACGTCTCAAAAAATTGAACAAGGTAATTCGAAAATAACGCGCGAAACGTTCATTGATCATTTCCAACGTCGGCATCCGACCGCGAACGATACGCTCCTGACTGGTAAAATCGTACGTTCGCGCACCTGAGTATTCTTCTACATCATCGGTTTCGGTTTCAATTTCGCCATCGTCGACACCATGCAACAAAGCATCGATTTCTTCTTGAGAAAGCAGGTCTGCAGTAGACATAATTATTGCATCACAAATGAAGTAAAAAACACTTCCTTGACAGGCTGTTTACCGGTCATTTTTTCTAAGACCGCACTCACCTCCCCTTGCACTGACTGCCTAAGCGTCTCTTTACCTTCCCGAGAATTGAGTTCATCGGAACTTTGCGCGCTAATCAACATTAAGAGATTATTTCGAATCATAGGGTCGTGTTTTTTTAAGTCTTCTATGGCTTCTTGACTATCAACCAACAACGATATAGAGACCTGCATTAACCGCATTCTCGAACCAGTAGGAAAGTTTACTATGAGCGGTTTACTAAAATCGTAATAAAAAACCTCGGGCTTGGCTTCAGTTTTTTGTTCGGTCTCTGCAACGTCAGCCACATTCTCGGGATCATCACCGGCAAGAAAAAAATAAGCGCCGCCCGCGCCCGCCAATACCAGTAAAACAGCCAGTATGATGATAATGAGTTTTTTAGACGATTTCTTTTCGCCTTCCGCTTTTTGATTTTTTTCCGCCATATTTATTTAACCTTTTATCTCAATTCATCATTCAGCAATAAACAAACCATAATTAACTTATAATTATAGATCAAAATCTTAGCCCGACACCTTAAAACCTTTACCATAAAAATGACGGTTTTCGGTTTTTTTTCAGGCGATCATTCCATTAGCACAGTATAAAGTAGACTCGCCGCCTTCGCTCCGGGATATATACCTTTCGCACTTCAAATTTCGGCAGCACCTAAGGAGGCGCCGGGGTGTACGGCAAAAGCTTTGCCAGCATGAATGCTGGCATAGAGACTTTATAGACGTATTCACCCAGCACCTAAATTCCATAGCCCGTTGGCCATGGTTAATTGTCTTAGATAATTTAGGTGCTGAGCCTTTGACGGGCACCCCGCTGCCGAATTTTGATCTACGATGAGTATAACGCGCCCTCATGCTTTGCCTTGTGTCGACATTAGGTACGCGTAGCGTACCCTACATTCACATTGAACTTTTAAGTGCTTCCGATAGAGGTGGGTGTTTTCAACTATTACCGCATATATCGCTTTTCCGAAACCCTATTTTTTGGCTATGTTTGCGTTAATAGTTGATATTTTTGAACTTAAAGCCAACATGAAAACCAAGGATACAAATCTGAATAACTTTCCTTTTCAATATCGCGCCAATGGTTGAAAGGAGGGAACGGTTGCTCGATTGACAGGTGCCGGCGGCAGGGATAGCCGCCGTCAAGCCTACATGGACGTATTCACCCAGCACCTAAATTCCATAGCCCTTTGGCTATGGTAACTATCTTGCGTAATTTAGGTGCTGGGTTCACGGCGTCCTGTTAAGCGAGTTACCTAACCGCCCCAAAGCCTACTACTTGTATAAGTTATTTTGTGCATATTCCTAAATGGCTTATTCAGCAATAAAGGAAATTATTTCAACTGCTAACGCAAACATAGCCTATTTTTTCGTCACTCGTTCCGAAATACCGGCGCCATAACTTGACGACCCGACGGTTAAACCCCAAAGAGGCACCAACTTAAGTAGAAAACGCGTCATGCCGTCAGGGATTCACTCCGGACTATCCTGCCCGGAGCCCTTCGGGTAAATGCAAATCCGTTCCATACGGATTTGTGGCGGAATCCAGTGCCACGGACGGCAATGCTTAGCTTCACATCCATGTAACCAGGATATCGGCAATCCATGCCGATATGACGAATAAAAGTGTCAAATGCACCCATAGAATAAGCACTAAGTTGGCGCTTATGCGGTTAAACCCTAGTTTCTATAAAATATTCGATAAAATACTGCTATCGACCTTGATCTTATTTGCGCCGTGAAGTCTTAGGTAATCGCAATATTTATGCCGACCGGTTATTATTTGGTGCAGATTACAACACTGGGAACTGCATTTGAAAACCATGCTTTGATAACAGGATAAACGACTTTGATTAATCCCCACCGACTTTCCACGCAACTACTTCGCCATCTCTATCGGCATTCAACCAGGGCTTTTGCCGTCCATTGCGTACATACCTCGCTTTTTGCGGCCTATCTTTGGTTCGAACTTCCTTTAACGATTTGGGGGGCATGGCTCGCTTTTGCATTGCTTGGCGGCTTTTGGCATTGGTATCGAAGCAGCAGAGCGCTCCGCCACATTACCGAGGATTCAATAAAGGGCGACTCTATCATGCCCGACGTCATAGCGGCAGGAGTAGCTGGATTTAGTTTTGGTATCACCGCGATACTGTTTCCATTGTTATCGCTTCACACTTGCTTATTTATCTTCGTGATGCTAAGTGCGATCGCCGCAGCCGCGATGCCTAGACTCAGCACGTTACCGTCAGTCTACGCGGCATTCTTATTCGGGATAATGGCGCCGCTAATTTCCATTTTAATCGTGATGGATAGCGAGCCGAGCCTTAGTACCATTCCGGCTGTATTGATAATGGGTTGTAGCCTCTTTTATTCGGCACGCCAACTGCACAGCGATTTATTGGATGGTTTGCTTTCTCGTTTCGGACTGGAAAACGAGGCAGGAGAAGATAAATTGACGCACCTTGCCAATCGCCGCCGTTTCGATATCGTTCTGGAACAAGAATGGTTGCATGCGCTTCGATCAGGGACTCCGCTTTCATTGATCATGTTGGATGTGGATTTTTTTAAGAAATTCAATGATCGTTATGGTCATCAAGACGGAGATGATTGCCTCGAGCAAGTCGCAGGCGCGCTTGCTCAATCCGCCAAACGTGCAATCGATCTAGTTGCTCGTTATGGCGGAGAAGAATTTGTTGTATTGCTTAGTCAAACAACTCGTGACGATGCTTATACAATGGCTGAGCGAATGCGACAGGCCGTCGAGCGCCTCAATATTCCTCACCAGGACTCAACGCTAGGCCATGTGACCATCAGCCTCGGAGGATATACGACTTTTGCCGGGGAAGACATGAAATCCGAAGACTTAGTAAAAATCGCCGACAAAGCCTTATACCGCGCCAAAGCAAATGGGCGGAATCGAGTAGTATGGTACGATCCTAATTTAGATGGAACTAACGAAGAGTGAAATCAGGAGATTTACGGCAAAAAGCACACCTATTGACGAGTCTTTATGCTTGTAAGCCGCTTTAGTCGAGCCTTGATAAAATCAATTAAGCGAGCCGATAGCAAGTCATTCGATATTCCTAGATTAATTAAGTCAGGCCGCCCTATCTTGACCTCAAACAATTCAACATCTACGTAACCCAACACTGACGGTCACGCAAAGCCATGGGACCGGAAAAACTCTCATATCAGCAAGTTCGGCCGACCCAAATCCAGATCAATCAACTGAACATCTATGGCACCGACCTCTATTCCCAGCAGACGCAACAACGGATCCAAGACCGAGGTTCCAAGCCCGGCCAAAAGCGGCTGTAATAAACTGCTGAGAACAATAGACAAAATATAATTAGCATTTATACCGAGAGCACTAAGCCCGTTTAGAACAAGCCCCCCCAGACCACCAAGCATATTTACGTTGACGACCAATCCTTTATCCAATTCGGCAAAACCATTATTAAGACTACCGCCCGTGTCACTCGATAACCGCTGCATCATCGGCAAGGCATTGGGATCATTTACATCCACATAAAAAGTCAAATCCCCTTCATCGGGCTCCAACGGTAAATTTAAACCAGCGGTTACGTTAGCCACTGAAACATTACCCAATAATCCGAGATCAACGACAACCCCAATATTTGCAGGCGGGGCAGCAATCGGAGGACCATCATAGTCCGATATTGTTACAAAAACATTGGCGATACCTGGTTGCGCGCCGATGGACACAACAGACGTAGAGTCAATCGCGTTTCTGCATTGGATGCTGTCCAACCAAGCCTCGCCCTGCGCTATCTGTACATGCAATCCCAAATCGACGCTCAATTGCAGCAGCGGAACATTAACACTGGCAGACACATCGGTTTTCAATCGTACTTGAGCGGTCTTCGCTTTAGTTCTCCAATCTCCGTCTTCGTTTTTACCTGGCGGGCCGATAGCGATTTGCGGTGGCTCTATCACCATCAGTTCAGTATTTACTGTTATCAAGCCAGGTATTCCCGTATTCAGAGGCAAAATTATTGCACTCTCGCCATTGGCGACCAAAGCCGTCGTGGTAATCAGATCGAGCAAGTTAACACCGACTGAAGCCGCTTCTTCCACATTCGTCGGAGCGGTGGTCACATTCAAAACCTCGCCTAAGGTCAACGCCAAATCGGAAACCGAAGCCGCGATCAAAGTATTCATAGCTGCGGAAACCCCGGCATCCGCAACACCGGAAGCATTCACCGCATCCGCATAGACCTGCAATAACTCACTCGCACTCACATCAGCGTTTAATAGCTCCTGAACAGTCCCTGCATAGGCAGCGGCGTCTACCAAGTCCAAAAGCTTCACATTGGTCGCGGCAATCCCTCGATAGGCAACCGCGTCGAGACTCACGGACGAACCGAGAACCCCACCCAGCAAATTATTCAATAACCCCGCATCATCATCATTGAGCGACACCAACAGACTACCAACGGAAAAACCGGCCAACACCTGCCGTTCAGCGACTGCTGTCGCCTGTAGTGTAGCCTCGCGGCCGAGCAAACCACCGGCAAACAAACTCGCTGGCACAGTATTTCCGGCCGTCACCTGAACCGACATCGACGACTCGGGGTCAGCTTGTGCGAAATTTCTGATGCCGCCCGTCCCTACTGAGACATTGCCTAACAATACATCGAGCGTTCTAGCATCCGCGATCGAATGATTATTACGTGCGGCACTGGTCTGTGCCGCCGCCTCCGCGAGCGCTAAAGTTCCGTCGCCGCAACCGCCGGATTGAGATGAGGCATCCAATGCCGCCATGTCGGCAACCAGTTGCAACCGGCGGTGTTCCAACATCAGCCTTCCGGTATCCACCGCCAATGCCGTAAAAAGGACAGAGAGAAACAGAACCAATCCGCCTAGAATTCCCAAGGCACCGCGTTGACGAGGCGGCGTACCTTTATGGAATGGCATCTCTAACCTTGAAGTAAACGGCTTAGTAGTCATGAAGTGTTCATCAATTTTTTAACACAGGCGTGTCTTTAATCTTACTCCCTTTTGACCGAAAAAACGTTTAAGAACGAAAAGGTGCGGGGTATGCCTAGCGAGGATGTCGGCAGCAGGGCAGATTTTGCTCCATGCAAAATCTGCATCCACGCCATCCTTGGCGTTCGATCTGCCGTCAAGCCCTCATGGACGGGTTCACGGCCGTCTTCGATAGGCATACCCCATACCCAAACAAAGTTGAACGATTATTCAGTAAGAAGGGAGTAAAAAGAGCAGTTGGCATGCGCTGTCGACAGTTCGTGCCAAGCCAAGTCGAAGCCTAAAGACTCTGTAGCACATTCACCGTTAGGCGTCATTCTATCTCAACGAGCACCATTACCCTCGCCATCTTGCTTACTCTTGTAGAATTCCGGAATCGGGTGTTTAAAGCTATCGAGATAACGTCGGTAAATGGCGTCGGCAACCGGACCCGATACCGTTTGACGCGAGGTGGAAGCCGCAAGACCGCTGCTCTGCAGTTCAAGCCAGCGTCGAGTTTCCTTACCCGAAGACCGCTCCGAAGATGATTCCGCAAACGGAATAGAGGCGTTTAATAACAACACAAGCCCCCCCCCGGTTATAATCGTTTTTCGCAACTTCATTGAATCCCACCTATGTTTTTTAGAGTTACGCATCACAATAAGCCCTGCTCACGCAACATATCAATGCGGCCTGAAGCTTTAAGCGTTGCTTTGATTTCTTCGGCTTGAGCACGAAGTTGTTCCATCGTTTCCGAATCTATTTTCATATGCGTCGAGAAAACTCGAATCTCCTGCTCCTTGTCCATCACCGACAATAGCAAGAACATATTGCTAGCCGCCAACCGATCGCCACCATCCAATTCCAAGGCTGTCAAAAACTCGTTACGCGCCGAGTCAAACTGTCCACCAAGCAATAAAGCATAACCCAGATCATTTCGCACTCGAGTATCGACCGGCAATTCATTAGCGGCTTTTTGCAAAAAATCGATGGCCTCATTAATTTGCCGATTCCTTCCGGCTATCAAGCCGAGCCCATGGTACCCTTTTCCAACCATACAGCTTTCCAGTAATTCACGATATAAAGGGGCTGCCATTTCCGGACGATCCGTCCGACGTAAGATTTCCGCGCGCAAATAACTGGATTGTAATGAAAGCGATCGTGCTTCATCTAAATGAGCCAATGCTGCATATAGTTTTCCGCTATCCATGAGCTGACGTATCAAGTCTAACTTGACATTTTGCTTCGGCTCGGGATCATCTCCGCAAGACTTCGCTAATTTGTAACTTCCGGGATCATCATGAATTGCTTTAGCCTGCCATTCCGGCAACGACCAACCGCATCCACTCATTACAATCACGGCGATGCCAAGCAAAGCTCTGTGAATCGTAAGACTAACCATAGACATTCAACAACCCTCGAGCAAGGGCTAGAAATCCCGGGCCCGCAAGAAAAATCAGCAGCGCAGGAAAGAGAAACAGCATCATGACGACAGACATTTTCGCCGACAGCCGGTTAACATATTCTCGCAATGCTGACTGCTGACGAGCATCGATCAACTGTGCAAACTTTACCAATGATTCGCGAATATTCCCACCGTGTTTGGTTACCTGTTTCAAAATTGCAACGGTATCAGTCAATTCGGATACCTCCAGCGGCGCCGCCATATCACCGAGCGCTTCGACGCGATCATGTCCGGCATCGATGCGCTGTAAGGCCACGGCTATCTCCTCGGAAAGATTCGGCATCAACACACGTCCCTCAGCATTCATTACCCGTAGCGCGTGTTCGGTCGAAAGCCCGGCCTCTAACAACATGCGCAACAAGTTTATCGCGACCGGCATTTCCCGGGACAAGGCATTACGGCGCACACTAGCCCGATAGCGCAATACATAGCGGGGACCTAGATAACCGAATGCAATCGCAAAAAAAACCATCGCTAAATTTTGTACAACGGTCAGATGACCTACCGTGAAAATATAAGCACCGGCACAAACTACCGCGATCATCGGCGCCAACCACGAAATCGACAAAAAAAGCATACGCTTCCGAGCAACATACCAACCCGCTTGTTTCAATAGCCGGGTGATTTCTTCCTGATCGTCACTAGAGAATAATTTTCCCATCCCGCTTTTATTCATGCGTTCGATTGCCGACAATATCCAACCTTCATCAGCAATATTATCTGAGCTCATCCCCGATTTGAGTAAGGCCTGAAAACGTCGCTGCGAAGCATTGGAAGCGCCATCCGAGCGAAATGAAGCCCACAACATCAAAACGCCGGACAAAATCAAAAGTAATGCGATTGCCCAATATGTCCACAATGTCACATTGCTCTCCTAGATACTTTTGACCATTCGCCACAGGGTAAATGCCCCTGCCAGTTGCAGACCTATCGCAATCATCAATAGAATTCTGCCGGAAGCATCTTGCCACATCGTTTCGAGATAGCGGGGGTTCATCAGCATGATATAGACGGCCAAACTAGGCGGCAGTAAACCCAACACCCAAGCCGTTACTCTAGTCTCTCCGGTCAGCGCCCTTAATTCGCCGCGCGCCGCTTCACGATCATGGATCATTTTAGCCACATTCTGAAGCATATCCCGAACACTGCTACCGTAGCTGCGGTTGATTCTGATGGACAGCGCTAACAAGTACAACTCGTTGATGCGATAAAGATCGGCGGCTTCCTGTATTGCCTCGCCCAAATCGGCACCCAATTTGCCGGCACGAAGCACTCGAGTGATAATATCTTTAAGGGGCGCGGGCGTTTCATCCGCCGCCAGACTCAAGGCCCCTTCCATGCTGCGGCCGGTACCGAGACCGCGTAACACCTGATCGAGAAATAACGGTAATTGCGCCAAAATTAGAACGATCCTTTTTTTCGCTTTATGCAATAGCCATAGATAAATCAAAAGCATAATGATAATAGGTGTTGACAATGCAATCGCCAGGCCTTTCCACAGGCCCACTAGGAAAACAATCATCATCATGGCTAATAAACCCGCCAACACCTGCTGACTTTTCGCGTCTATTCCTGCCCGCCAGAACAGTTGTTCAACCCAAGGCCAGGCATAACGTCTTTCAGGCTTCAAAACCGACGCTTCGATGCCGGACGATTCGACCATACGCCGCGTTACCTTCTCAACAAACGCATCACGCTGGCTTTTTTGATACATAAACAAAGCCAAGGCAAACATGGCTATAGCTATAGCAAAGCTCAGCATGCTGTTACTAATCAAACGATTGACCTCCTTCTTCCGGAAACAAACGACCACCATCTATTTCGAATTTTTGACCGGACGGACGGGAACTGCTCGTCGAAAAATTTTTATTGACCCTATCGAACCTAAATAGCTCGTTTAGTCTAAACTGCCCTTCATGTAAACCATCCACTTCTGCGATTGAAATGATACGGCGCGTTCCGTCCGAAAACCGAGCGATTTGAACAATGATATCGATCGCACATACGATCATTTGCCTAAGTATTTCCGCTCCTCCTTGAAAGTTCGCCAAGGCCGCCAACATCTCCAGGCGACCTAAAGCGTCCCGAGCGCTATTGGCATGCACCGTACTCATCGAGCCGTCATGGCCGGTGTTCATCGCCTGAAGCACATCCAATACTTCTTCGCCGCGCACCTCGCCCAGGATAATTCGATCCGGCCGCATCCGCAAAGCATTACGAACCAAATCTCGAGCCCTCACCTCGCCCGAGCCTTCGACATTAGGTGGGCGCGTTTCTAGGCGAACGACATGATTATGACCGAGTTGGAGTTCCGCTGCGTCCTCAATGGTTACAATTCGCTCTTGCTCTTCGATAAACCGGCTCAAGATATTAAGCAACGTGGTTTTACCGGACCCTGTTCCTCCGCTCACCAAAATATTACAACGATATCTAACCGCTTTTCTAAGAAATTGCAGCATCGCTTCGTTAGCCGTCCCATAAACCAACAAATCGGACTCGCGTAGCGGGTCCTTGCGGAATTTGCGCACGGAAAGGCAAGGGCCATCGATAGCCAACGGCGGTATGATCGCGTTAATCCTGCTACCGTCGGACAAACGCGCATCCACCATCGGACTCGACTCATCCAACCGGCGTCCGAGCGGTGCGATAATTCGCCTAATCACACGTAGCACATGGTCGTCATCGATGAACCTTAGATCGGCCTGCTCTACCTTTCCATTACGTTCTAAAAAAATATTTCGGGCGCCGTTTACCATGATATCGCTGATTTGGTCGTCCGCGAGGAGCGATTCAAGTGGACCGTAACCGGTCAGCTCGTTAATCATCTCTTCGGTCAGGTCATCGAGATCGTAGCTCGTAACAGCCAGTTGTAATTGAGCGGCATACCGCGATACATGATCATGCACATAATTTTCGATTTGCTCGTGACCCCATTCATTCAATGGAACATTGTCTTCTTCAACGCAATCGATCAAATAACGATGCAAGGAATATTTGAGATCCTGATAAGTTTCGGTATGTTTAAGACTGTAGTCATAGAGCGGATATTTAAGTCCCATTCTAAATGCCTCTACTTAACACTAAACCAAGAAACCAGATTTTTGAGAACCCCATTGTTTTTATTTTCTTTTTTAACCTCGCCGAGATCACGACTCATGATCTTCTTCGCTAACTTTTTAATCGCCAGGGTATAGGGATCGCGGGGAGCGCATTTGAATAAACTTTCACCGGAATTCATCATGCTCAATCTTGCCATGCCGGAGGGCGGCAATGTCGTCTGGAGCGGCAAACCGAATCCGCGCGATAAACTTTCGGCATCCGGAGGCAACTGAGGAAGATAACGGTCGACGATTAACTCAACGGAATCCATTGGAATCTTATGTTCGATCATTTTCTTTACTAATTGCATATTTTGCTTACAACTTGGTACGCTCTGCTCAACGAGCACCAGGGTATTATCGGCATTACTAAGCAGTAAATAAAGAAAATCCGATCTTGGAACACCGCCGAGATTAAGGATGATCCGAGAGAAATAACGACGCAGCATACCGAGCAAGACATAAATATCCGCGGAAGTAATTTCACTCATCGCGCTTTGCTCTTCCGGTAATGCCAATAAACTCAGACCGCTCTCATGTTTGGCGAAAGCGCTATCGATTAACATCGAATCGAGACGACGTAGACTCCTGACCGCATCGCTAAAACTGTAAGGCGAATTGAGCCCGAGATAAGTCAAAGTATCGCCGACGGGATTCCCAAGATCGAGTAGCAGCGTATTGCGTTCTGTTTGTTTGCCTTGCATGGCCAGAGCGAGATGAAGCGCCAGCATGGGCGTATCGGCCCCTGGACGGGCGCTGACTAAAGCGGTAATTTTACCCAACGAAGCCGTCGGCACATTGGGAGCCGGTGCGCGATTTTGTAAGCGTTGAACCAAGTTAATAACTTCACCGGGGCGGCTACCGGATACAATATAATCACGCGCACCGGCGCGCATGGCCGCTAGCAACATCGCATTATCGACATGGTCGGCCATCGCGATCACCGACAATAATGGTTTAACCGCAACCAAACCCTCGATCAGCGCGGTATCTTGCCGTAGCGACAATTCCGTCAATGCCACAAAAACGACTTGTGCACCGGTCAAATCGAGTATCTGTCGCACGCGTTCCATAGACGGCGAATCGGCAACAACCACCTCGCCTTCTTCACGAAATACAGTTTGCAACCAACGTAGGTGCTCCTGATTATTGGTGACAGCAACGTAACTGTGTTTGCGTATGATCGTCATGTCGTTATTTCGAAAAGCCCGACCGTGCGGGAGCCTTGACCTTAAACGAGCCCGACTCCAGGAAGAATGTTTGAAAAAAATTCGGGTCGTATTGTCGGAAACGTTCACCCGGCATCGCCGGTAAATCGGCGCCCTTCGCGAGTGGCTGCACCAAATGCGGCGTTACCACCATAATTAACTCCCTATCGTTGCGATCAATATGTGTGGAACGAAAAAATGCGCCGAGAACCGGAATATCGCCTAGCCATGGGAATTTATCGACACTCGCCAAGGTATTCTGACTGACTAAGCCGCTAATCACGAAACTTTCGCCATCACCCAGCGAAATACTGGTATCGGTTCGGCGAACGCGCAAGGCCGGCACCGCGACGCCTCCGCTTTGGATACCGGCGGTAAAATCCAGCTCACTGACTTCGGGCGCGACTTTTAAAGCGATACGGTTTTGATCCAGCACTGTCGGCGTCAACGACACACGCACCCCAAACTCTTTGAATCGAATGGTATTACTGCCGGACTGCGCGCCGCCCTGGGGAACGGGAATAGGAAATTCGCCACCCGCTAAAAAATTGGCGCTTTGCCCGCTCATCGCCATTAACGAAGGTTCGGCCAGTGTATAGGCAAAACCGTTGTTCTCAAGTATGGAAACCACACCGAGAATGCCTTCGCTGGCATTACCGTAAAGAAAATTGAAAGCCTGGGCATGAGGAAAGAAGCCGCTACTAAGCAAAGAAATCGCACCTTCGCCGGCAGATTCAAAACTGCCGACACCACTCAAATTTCCCGGCGTGGAGAGGGCCAAGGTTGTGTTCGCGGTATTTCTTCCGAGAAATAGACCGGCATTCTGCATGCGCCTGCGGCTGACTTCGACAATTTTGATATCGATCTGCACTTGCGTATCGAAATCCAAAGTCGTGGCGTCAATTGTGGATTCACTTTTTTCACTCAACGCCTCGAGCGCTTGATGATGCGCTTCGAGCGATTCACTTTTGCCGTTTAATTTTAGCTTTTCACCGGCTTCCGAGACTTGTAAACCAACTTCTTCTAGCTTGTCAAGCGCATGCCTTTCCAAACTAGCGGATGCTGTGACCATTAATTCCGCTTGAAAATCCGGCGCTGTAGAATCCATACCATGCCAAAGCATCAAATTCGTCACGCCCGGTTTTTTAGGCGTGATCAACAATTGCCGGTCGTCGATGACATCGATATCGGCAATTTGCGAATCGCCAACGGCGATACGTTTAAATCCACTTAAATAACGGAAGCTATGTTGCTTACCCATTTCGATATGGATCGTAGAATCGAAGGCATAGGATAAATGAGTCGCGCCTAAAAGAGTCGCAAAAAATACAGCTTTGAAAAAGTTCATCTTGGCAATTGCCTAACCCATCTTTGTAATAATTCTATTCGATAAGGCACGTTAACGCCCCAAGGTCAAAGTTTCAATTGAACTCCCTCTATGTACAACGATACTTCCTTGGTCCCGAGAACTGATGCTTTCGACATGAGCAGTCGACAGCGCCGATCCAGGTCTAAGCAAATCACTTAACACCCTATAATACCTACTCTGCAGGTCTTGTTCGGATTCGGCATAAGAATAATCGATATCGTTTGCACCAACCTCGGCGCTAGCCGAAACCTTAGCTCCCTGTTGGACGCCCCGTAGCGCCAGCCTAATCTTGCCGCCGGATTCGGCGAGCATCAGTATCGACGCATCGGACACGGCGACGGCTAGTACGGCAGTCTTACTTTTTTTACCGGTAGGCTCTACTTTCTTAGACTGCCCGGTAACGGCTTTGATGCCACCGCTACTTGTTTCTGACTGGCGACCACCGTCCTCATCAGAGTGCTGATCCGGCGACTGCAGCATATTGCCGAAAGCCAGCACGCGCACATTCGTTAAAACCACTTGGGCCGAACTATTCGGACCCGTTTCACGATCTGCCCGCAAATAAAGAAGCACATCAACGTGATCTCCCGGCTCGATGAAACCGCCTGTCCCGGTGACTTCGTCGACCTTAACAGCTACCGCCCGCTCCCCATGATGAAGGCTCAGCGCCAGTTGACTATAAGTCGGGAAATGTCCGGACATCAGCATTTCCCCCGTGGCGATATCGACTCTAGGTCTGCGGCCAACAATAGCGACGCCTGTAGCGTAAGATCGAATAGGACGGGTCGGCACAAGCGAGGTAGTCAAATCATCCTCAACAATAGCCTGCCCCGCCGGGATATCCCGCGCGGCGAATACGACCGCCTCGCCTTTTGGCTCTTCCGCCTCGACGCGCACGACTTCTTGTTTGGGCGGTTGATGCTGACTGGCTCGATAACCGAAATAACCGATAGCAATAGCACCGATCGCCAACAATAAAGCGAGTACTCGTAAAACCGTACTACTCATGTTACCTCCTCCGTCGACCGCGTCAGTCAATTTTTTAATATGATACTTCGACCGTTGTGCGAATTATCCCCAGTAGTCAGCCAGGCGTTTTGACGAGTATAAACATCAATTCATTTTGAGCGTTTCGTCCGCGCCCCGGAAAATACAAAGGAACGAGCATGAAATAACTTCGACAACTGTTGAAAGGGAGGTTCGGTGGCTCGATTGACAGGTGTCGGCGGCAGGGAAAACCGCCGTCAAGCTTACATGGACGTATTCACCCAGCACCTAATTTCCATAAGCCATCGGCTATGGTTCGTTCCCTTGGATAATTCATCCAGCACCTAAATAAGCCATGATTTTGAATCATTGCCAAAGACCTATGGAATTTAGGTGCTGGATTTATGTGCTGGGTTCACGGCGCCCTGTCAAGCGAGTCACCAAACCGCCGCAAAGCCTACTACTTGTAGCAGTTATTTTGTGCATATTCCTAAGGGACATAATTATATACTATTTGAGGCTTTATAATTTGAGTCCCGCAAGTGACGCGGCGGCTTTTTAATAAAAAATGGAGTGATGAAACTTGTTAGAATTATGAAAGAAGACACATTGCCTAGCCGGCCGCTCATAGCTGTACGGAGGCCCGCCCGGTTAAATGCTGAGGCAATCTTGGCACCGCGCCGATTCCGGGAAAGACTAGAATCGGAACCAATGGATTATCCGGATAATCCATAAAACTAACCGTTACAGTCAATAAACCACTTGCTGGGTCGAAAACCACCTGAACATTCTGATTACCTTCCCCTAACACCGCTACATGAGCGGCGGGCGGCAGCCAATTTAATAGCTCACCTACAACGTTACGAACTCTAGGCGCCACACCGTTTTGAATGTAATCGTCAGTACTACCGAATTCGGTCGATTCCACAGCAACGGCCGACCTGGCACCTGAAGCCGCCGCATGCTGAAACGCCTGCAACATCAAAAGTGGCATCGAATAACTGACGATGGCATAAAACAACGTAAAAAAAATGACGAACAACAGCGCCGCCTCAATGGCTGCCGCTCCACGCTGGATACGCAAGCTACTTGATAATGGCTTAATAACGGTCCGTTGACGAGGCGTCTGTTTCATCGAAAACTCGCTCATCCGAGACTGTAAAAGAATTTTGGCCAAGACATCATAAAAAAGCCTTATTCGCTATGAAGTGCACGAAAATAACGAAAAAAAGAATTAGCACTTCAATGAAATAAATCTTCATATTCTTCATGCCTGTTTTCTTGGCATCGAATATATTCACAGTTTGGTAGGCATCTCTCAAAGCTGCCGGCCGTTCCCACGCTATTGAAAAGACATGCCCTGTGAAACCAAGCAGGCCGCGTACGGCAGACACCCAGCCCGAACCGCATGATTAAAACGGCAATGGCGCCGAGCCGGAACCGAACAAAGCCACAAGAAATCCGGCTGCCAGCGCCGAACCGAACGGTAGGAATCTGCCTTTCGGTTCGGGCACGCCGGCAATGGAGATACCCATGCGCGACAACGGCAGCTCCAACAGAAAAAACCATCGGTACGCCGCCAGCCACAACAAGGCGACTCCACCCGCAAACAAACTCGCCACGGCAAACGTAATCAATGCCGCGTCGAAGCCGCCCAGCAAGCCCATCGCGGCAAAGAGTTTAACATCGCCCGCGCCGAGCTTCTTCAAGACATAGCCGGGCAAGGTCAAGGCCAGCGCCAAGGCCCAACCGGCCAGCCCTGCCGTCCACGGCACATCCAGCCAGCCTTGCCCGGTCACGGCATAAGCCGCCAGCGCCGCGCCCTGCGCACCGAGCGTCAGACCATTGGGTATGCGGCGCTGAATTAGGTCATACCCACCGCAAACAAGCGTCCATAACGCTACCAACCAATAGGGTAGTGACACTAACGTTACTATAACCAATGGCTGAATCTAAACCACTGAATTCTTGACCTTAACCTCCAGCCGGTAACGCACCTTGAATTTGGGTAAATAAATTTGCAACCGCCGTATTAATAGGATCTACAAAAGCAATCAACGCCAATGCAACCATGGCTGCAATCAACGCATATTCAATTGCGCTCGCACCTTCTTCATCGTGCAGAAACTCGCCCCACCATTGTTTGAATTTAATGTTCATTTTTAACCTCTCCTTGGGCTATCAATTGACATTGCCCAATTCAGTTATTGTTGAAGGCTAACGATTCCTTTCGACTTTTTACGTCTTAACCTAAAACGCTAGATTAATCCGTTAGTTAATTATTATTCTCTTCCTTGCTAGCCATAGTCACAGAAAACCGTTAAAAAAAAGCCCGGCTTATTCACAGTTCTTAACTATTATTTGTTTAACAATTTAACGATAACTGCTAACGCGCCTTTCTTTCATCGACCAAATCCTGACAGGCTTTATGAGCCCATAACATTGGGCTTCTTGATTTATCAAATGCTTCAGATCCGCCGGTAACCATCATCAGGACAAGCTCACCTATCATCCGCATCCGGCAAAAATAGGCATTTATCTCGCATTAGATACTATAGCCGGCTCCGAGGCCTTAACGCACAAGAGTCAAAATCCTAACCCCCAAACTCCGCCCGGTCAAGCTATTTCCTATCAAAAAACTCAACTTTTAGACTGTTTTCCGAGTTCACGTTACGAGCGCTAAAGTAGCGCCGCGTCTCAGCGCGCACAACGTTAGAGAGCAGCAACAGCCCAATCAAGTTGGGCATGGCCATTAGGCCATTCATCAGGTCCGAGAAATTCCACACCAATTCCAGCTGCATCGTCGCGCCGATCACGATGACAGCAACGAAGACAACGCGATAAAGTACGATGACTCGCGCGCCTAGTAAATATTCTACGGCTTTTTCGCCGTAATAGCTCCAACCGATCAACGTCGAAAATGCGAATAATACTGTCGCCAGCGCGACGACCAGCGTTCCGGCGCTACCCAGCGTCTCGGCAAAACTCAAGCTAGTCAGAACCCCGGCACTGACACCTTCAGTCCACGGTGTCGCGGTTAGAATAACCAGCGCGGTGATCGTACACACCAGCAAGGTATCGATAAACGTTTGCGTCATCGATACCAGAGCTTGCTTGACCGGATCGCAAGTCCGCGCGGCCGCGGCGGCTATCGGCGCCGAGCCGAGCCCCGATTCGTTGGAAAACACCCCACGCGCCACGCCGAAGCGGATAGCGGCGGCGATAGTTGCACCGGCAAACCCGCCGCCAGCCGCAATCGGACTAAAAGCGTGATAAAAAATTAAACGCAACGCGTCCGGTACTTCACTGATATTGATCGCGATAACGGTCAGTGCGGCACCTATATAAAGCACGATCATGAACGGCACCAACATTGATGTAAATCGACCGATGGAACGAATGCCGCCGATCAGCACGAAGCCGGTCAACGACATCAATACAATACCGGTCGCCCAGGGTTCGACGCCGAAGACCTTGTCCAGCATGACCGCGACCGAATTAGCTTGAGTCATGTTGCCGATGCCGAACGCCGCGCCGGCCGTGAACACCGCAAACAGCCAGCCCAGCCAAGGAAGTCCAGCACCCTTGGCAATGTAATACATCGGGCCGCCGCGCATGCCATGCTTGCCTTGTTCGCGATATTTAACCGCCAATACCGCCTCGGCATACTTGGTCGCCATGCCGACGATGCCGGTCATCCACATCCAAAAGACCGCTCCTGGCCCACCCAACGTAATCGCGGTTGCAACGCCGACGATGTTGCCGATGCCGACCGTGGCCGCCAATGCCGTGGTCAAGGCCGCAAAATGACTGATATCGCCGACCCCCTTGTGATCCTTGTCGAAAATCAATTTCAATGCGTGGCCGAGCGCCCGAAATTGCAAGCCGCGCAACAGAATCGTCAAATACAGTCCGGTACCGACCAGTAAAATAAGCATCGGCGCGCCCCAGACCCAGCCCGACAAAGTCGCAACTACATTTTCAAAGGTTTCCATGGATATTCTCGTTATTGGTATTCGGCTTAGTTTGCGTCGAAGCTATATTTATTTTGGAACACGGCAAAGAGCTTGTGGAGCAAAGCCTTTTCGCTCTCGACGATACGGCCTCGCAAAGCATAGGGGTACTGTGTCGTGCAAGCGGCGGCAATGTCCATGCAATATTTCAGAATATTTCGGCTCCGATCAGGATCGGCTGAAAGGTACGAGCCGACGACCAATTCGTTCAGCGCGTCAAGCAGTCTTTGCGGCGGTCGTTGATGTGCGAAACGTTCTAAAAAATCATTGGCATCCTCGGTCGTTATCAATGGAATTCCCGCCGCGCGGTCGAGATGCGCAATGTGTTCTATCGTAAATTGATACAGCAAAACCAGCTCGGCGGGCTGATTTTCTCCGTCGGCCCATATCATTTCAATTAAAGGGATCAGATCTAGGAAATAGTAATCCGAAGGTTTAAGCTCGAACTCTTTTGCTATTAATTCAAAGTTATTTTGTTTGTCGTTACTCATAGCGCAACCATTATGCCAACCCAATTGAAATGTTAATCCAGCTTTAACATTTGCCTATTATACCTTTCGCAATTCAAATTTCTTGGCAGAAACAAAACGTTGGGCACCTTCTGCGGGACGGCTTATTTAACTCGTCCCCAATGTTTCGGTTTGCCCTAAACATTTCGGCTTACTTCGGCCAAAGTCGAAACGTTTAGGATGGGGTTGCAACCCCCGTCCTGCTAGGTTACTTATTATTTCTGGACAGCTTAACTTAGTATTTGGCCTTGGCCTGGACGGGTTAAATAACCCGCCCCGCAAAGGAGTCATCTTTTCTCGTTTTCGAACTCCGCACAACTAACTCGCAAAATACGCAGCATTTTTTTCAGGCATAAAAAAACCCGCGCCCAGTTCATGGGCGCGGGTTTTTAATTCAGTTTAGATAACCGTTACTTCTTCAGCTTGCGGTCCTTTTGGGCCACGAGTAATTTTAAACTGAACGTGCTGGCCTTCATCCAGTGATTTGTAGCTGCTGGTGCCGCTCAGGATATTCCGGAAATGAACGAAAACGTCCGGACCTTGTTGTTGTTCGATAAAACCGAAACCTTTATCTGAATTAAACCATTTAACGGTGCCGGTAGTCATTGCTGCAGTATTCATAGTAGTCCTATAAAATTTTTAAATTAAAGCCTTAAAAAGGCGGGTAAAGCTGATAACGAGGAAATTACTATATGAAAAACAGGACGAATAACTACTGAAGAGACATCGAAATGGTAAACAAAGGTAAATCTAGTTTTCTAGCTGGGGCCCATTGTAGGCCGATTATGAGTATTGTCAATTTAATTCTGGAAAATCCGTCGATTAATTATGTTTCCCAGGATTCTCCGCTCATCGTTATTCGTATAGATTTGTCTTGCTATCTTAGCTAATACGACCTCGACACCCTTTATTGTCACCTAACGCTCTTGTAATTATTCACACCCCCTATCGTTCCCACGCTCCGGCGTGGGAATGAAGACCGAGACGCTCTAGCGTCTCGTACCGCTGGAGCGGTACTCAGGCGTTCCACGCAGAGCGTGGGAACGATAATTGCCGGGGGACTGAATAGTTACACGCTCTTAGCTTTCCCTCACCTAACGTTAGGTGAGGGACGATCAGGGGATCGCTCCCACAGAGCATTCGGAACCCCTTGTGGGAGAGGAATCCACGGCGGAGTGATGGGTTTTCGTTAGCTTAATGGCAGTAACGCTGGAGCGTGGAAAAGAGAAAATAGCGGGCTTACCACAAAGCCTGACCATTTTAATTCAACGATCCGCTAACGTCGAAATTATCGGCAACTGAACGCCTTGACGCTGACGGAATCCAATCAACGGTGTGATGCCTTTCGATAACAAAGCATTGACTTGAGTCTCGTTCAATAATGTTTCGGTGCCGGGCTGCAAAACCGCCTCATCATCCAAGGTATAACTAAATACCGGCACATCGCTCATCAATAATGCATTATCCGTACTCTCTTCTTCAGTCATTCTTATCAGCGCACGAACGCATAACAGGGCCGGATTTCCCCATAGCAGTTCATTCCGAACGGGGACCTCCGAACACTCTTCAAAAGTCAATGTTTCAATTGGATCACGCTTCAATCCGTAGGGTAATCTCAATAAGTAGCGAGGATATGCCAGCACCACGCTATCGGCATTAATCTCGCTAAGGTATCGAGCCCAATGGCTGTTTTTTTGAGATTCGCCTAAGATAGCGCTGTCGATCAATGACTGGTCGGCAGCGCCCAAAAAACAGCCGCCGCAAGTTTTTGCCGTAGCGCTCAAAAATTTTATCAATTCACCATCTTCAGCACTGCCGGTAAAGCTAAAATCGCCGGCCAACAATACATCCCGCTCTTCGTCGTCCAATTGAACATGCGCCAATAAGCGCTCTTTAAACTCGCTGCCCCCTTCATTGACAGCGGCCATTAATTCGGCTTGGCTGATATCGACTAAAAAGAAGCGCTGTTCGTCCGCGTATTCTTCATTGACTAGCGCTTCGGTGGCTCGCCAAAGGGACTCGAGGCTTTTAAAATCCTGTCGTTGCAGTAGGTTTCGCAAAAATTGGCTGATTGTCTTTTCGATCACATCAATCAGAGCCTGATACTGCGGACTAACATCCTTGGTTATATAAGGCGACACCACCCGTTCGATCAATCTTTCCACCGTATCGGCTTTATCGGTCTTTGGCCCCGGCTCTTTGCCCAACAAACGTTGCAAGGTATCCGCTTCAGTCTCGACATCGACTTGCTGCGTTTGGGCCAAAATGTTTTGATTAGGGTCGGTTTGATTGAACGATTGAATTTTCGCCGCAGCCTGCGCCGCCGTTTTGGGATTACTCAACGCTTTTTTTAATTCCAGCAAGTCAGCCAAAATTCGGATTTTGTTAAACCAGGCATCCGGATGAAAGTCTTCGATCGATTCAAAATGCAATATCAAACCTGAGTCGAGATTGAGCGACGGCATGATTTGAGTCATTACCTGCTCAAATGTATCGCTATCGATCCTTTTAATAATACGTTGACTCCATGCAGCATCTCGCTTTCCGGAAAAGTCCCCCAACACATAAATTCGATAGGCCTTAGCGTGTTCTTTTTTAGATGCTATGCCCCGGGCATTAAATCCCATCGTAAAATCAATTCTACTTGACATGCTTTTTCTCCCAACCCGACCGACAAAACCGGACAGTAGCAGACACGGTTTCATCAGACAAGCAATCAAATCGAATCATTTCTTTACGGCACGAAGCTCTGAAACTAAAAAGAGCAGCGTATCCTACAATTCACTTTGAATTTTGATCCGCGAGGGGGGTACATGCCGAAGTTATTGTGTCCGATACAGTTTTTTGGCGAGTTCTACGCGTTCCGCAGCCGTTGCCGGGATTTTTTTAAGCTTCTCGACGGCTTCTAATCGGGGTAAAAGTCCTTTTTTATTAGCTAATTGAATGCTTAACCCGGGGCGAGCGTTGATTTCGAGCATCAGCGGACCGAGTTTCGAATCCAATACGATATCGACGCCGATATAACCGAGCGAAACCAACTCCTTGCAACCCGCCGACAACAGTAAGATTTCCTCCCAATTCGGCAAGTTTAGTCCTGTAATCGTATTCCCTGAATCAGGGTGCGCATCGATCATATCGTTTTGCCATACGCCGGTCGTGGTGACTCCTTGTTCGATATCGATACCCACACCAATCGCGCCTTGATGTAGATTGGCCTTACCGTCGGAAAGCCGAGTTGGCAAACGCAGCATCGACATCACCGGAACTCCCATAAAAATAATCGTCCTGATGTCGGGAACGCCTTGATAGCTCACTAGATCGAAAACCGGATCAAAATCCACCCGATATTCAATCAATGCGACATCCGGTTGCCCGCCCAAACTGTACATGCCACTCAGTATATTGGAAATATGATGGCCAATTTCCTCTTCGGTCAACAAGGTGCCGTTCAGTTTGCGATAACAATTCTTGCTGCGACCATTGACAACGATAATCCCTTCGCCTCCGCTGCCATGCGCAGGCTTGATTGCAAACTCGTCGTAGTTTTTGAGCTTTTCGGCTAAACCGGCAATTTGATATTCCGCTTCAATGACCGCATAGAGTTCGGGGACGGCAATGCCTGAAGCTTGTGCGAGCTTTTTAGTTCGCAGCTTATCGTCGACCAACGGATAATATTTACGCGGATTGTAACGCAGTATATAGTCGCCATTACGCTGATTCATCCCCAATAAACCGACATCTCTTAGCCGTTTCGAGGGGCGTAAATAGTTTTTCCAAGACATGCGACTATCCTTTTATGACGGAACGAAACCGCCACAGCTCAGTTAGGCGATAGCCGGTATAGCGACCTAACAATAAGGTAAACGCTAGAAACGTCAATAATAATTCGGGAAATACAAAAATAAGATGCTCGAGTACGGGATGCGACATCAGCAAATAACCGATCGACGCGATGAATAAGCTACCGATACATTGCTGCAGCGCCTCTGAAGGCCCGTGTTCTTCCCAAACCAAGGACATTCTTTCAATCGTCATCGAAATGATGACCATCGGGAACAAGGCGACCGACAAGCCGCGATCGATACCCATTTTATGACTCATCAAGCTTAGCAACGTCATCAATATCACAACGATGATCAGCACACTCGCGAGTCTCGGCACCAGCAGCAAACGCAAATACTCCAAATAAAAACGCAGCATTAAACCGAATGCGATGAGCAAACCAAATAAAAAAAGCCCCCAAGACAAGCCGGTCTCTCGAAACGCCATCCCGATCAAAATCGGCATGAACGTACCGAATGTTTTAAAGCCGACGACATTTCTCAAAACAACGATCAACAAGGCGCCGATCGGCATCATCAATAAAATCCGGTAAACATTTTGTGTTTGAATCGGTAAATGAAATAGCGAGAACTCCATAATCGGCGAATCGATTTTACCGATACGCTTTTGGGTTACCGCTGCCAATCCAAGCGACTGCTTATAAACCGAAAAGTCGATCTTTTCCGATCGTCCTCCTGTCACTTTCAGTAAGGGCGCGCTTCCGTAATACCAAATGATTGAATTTTCGGGAAAACCGGATGCCCCCGAATGCGGATCAAAAGTCAACCATTGTTCACCGTTATGCACCTGAAGCCAGGGCACCAGCTTACTGTGTCTTGCCCCATCTTTAAGCATCAGGATGTTAACTTGACGAGTCGGAATCCTCGCCCCATGCAAAACATCGATCACTCGCTTCATCCAAGCTTCGGGACCGGTCGCGTCTTTTTTAATGATTTTTACATTGTCGTCGGGACTTGGCGCATTCAACCTTCGCAATAACTCTTGAGTAAAGGATTTGATATCCGCCGATTTGCTTCTGACATCGTCCAACAATGCCGAAACGGCCGTCTGCATGATCTCCGGATACTCGGGTTCTTCAGGATAAGGAACTTTTTTATCGGTAAAAGCTTCTTTTTCACCAGGAACGATTTGCATCCGGTAATACAACGTCTGTTCGCCTGCCGGTCGCCGAACCGCCCATTGAGCGATTCGATTATGATTGACGCTTTCAAGGGTAAGACCGTATCGACCTGAAACAAAGTTTTCATCCAAAAACATATATCCGGGAATTTGTTTCGGCAACATCAAATCGACTTTGGAAGGGCCGGGAGAAGGTTTATAGCTTACCTTGGCTTCTACAGCCCAAATAATCTCATCCTCGACCGGTAACAAAGGTAGATTTAGCTCTGTAACTTTGTAATAAGTGACCGCGACGCTCAATCCGACCAGGATAAGCGCCAAAACATTGACATGAAGGTTTTTCAAAACGATTGCCGTATTAAATAATTGTTGTTATAGGGCCTAAGATCAGAAAGAAACGATACCGAATTATTCTTCCAAGACCGGCTCCGGAAAACCAGGGGAACAAATAATATTTTTTAATTTTTTTGAGTGTTTATGCGTCACGCTTGGATCAACAACGACCTTGTTTTCCAGAAACCTACGACCTAGCAAGACCGGATAAATATAGTTGCCTCGGTCAGCTAGTGTGAACTCCGTCTCGTAATAATTCGAATTCATACAAAACCCTAATTCCACAACGAAACGCTTCGCCGATTCCAGTTTATGTCTTTTAATTCGCGTTTTCCTGACAACCGGCAGCTCTACAGTAGTCGCTTGAGCTTTTTTTTCCAAACCTTTCGGCAATGTAAAACGAACCCAGCTTTGCTCGTCCCGCTCGAACTCTTCAACATTTTTAGCATGGATCGAAGAGGTTCTCGCACCGGTATCAAGCTTTGCTCGAAACCGTATTTGCGCCGGAGATAGAATAATGTCTTCCACCCACCCTGCGATAATTTTTTGATCTTCATATGCGCTGGCTCGACCAAAAGGACTTAACATGACCAACACAATGAAAAGGCTTATACTAACATTTCGTTTCATCATATTTTTCATTAATAATCTTATAGTTAAATCACCCATAAAGAGGGACTGATGCAGCACAATGTTTATAGCTTGTTTTTTTGTAATTATTCAGCATAAGTCATGTATGAGAAGGTGCCAGGCATTGATTTATAAGGCTGTCTGCAACAGGACGTTGCAGTCAGAGCTTACAGGGATGTATTCACGCGTCCTTAGAAATCAATACCTGACACCAACCTACCGCATGCGCTGAATAGTTACGTTTTTTTATTACCATGAAAGGAAGAAAATTGAGCGCTTTATGAATCGTCCCAATATCACAGATAAACCCAATGCAGTAATACCATGTTTGTAACCATTCAGCCCCCGGCAATTATCGTTCCCACTCTCTGCGCTCATCGTTATACATAAGTCAAAAATTACCCTTTTGCAATCTTAACCAATGAGACCTCGATACTTTTTATTGTCATTTAACACCCTCGGATCTCCCTCACCTAACGCTAGGTGATCCGCGTAGGGTACGCTGTGCGTACCATGGTAACCCCGCGTTGTTCATTTCATGTACTAACCGAACCACTAGGGCACGGCTTTGGTACGCGCAGCGTACCCTACAATTTATGTATAACGATGAGCGCTGGAGCGTGGGAACGATAGGAAAGCCCCTTCACACAAGCTCTTGCTTACCAGCCTCGAGAAGCTGGAGCTTCTCGTACTGCACTCCCAAGCAAAGAGCTTGGGAACGAGCGAAAATTGATGCCCACGCAGCCATTCCCTGCTTACTGCTTACTGCTTACTGCTTACTGCTTACTGCTTACTGCTCACTGCTCACTAAATTAAAACTCACAACTTAGTTTTTTTATAGAACCCGTGCTTTCCGCTCTCCTGTTTACCGGGCGCTAAAGGCTTTTCCTTAGGCAAGCCGACCGATTCGAGCAGCACATCCAATGTTTTCGATTCCAGCTCGTGAAAAGCATGAGATTTTAATCCTTCCGGCATCATCAGCAAACCATAGCGTACGCGCATCAAGCGACTGACGGTTACCCCTTGAGATTCCCATAACCGTCTAACCAAACGATTCCGCCCTTCGCTAACAACGACGTGATACCATTTATTAGCGCCTTCCCCGCCGTGAAATTGAATATCGTCGAATTTTGCCGGCCCATCGTCAAGTTCAACACCTTGTTTCAATCGTTCGAGTACCTCATCGGAAACCTCGCCCAAAATCCGCACGGCATATTCTCGATCGACTTGCATCGACGGATGCATCAATCGGTTGGCCAATTCGCCGTTATTGGTCAGCAACAGCAAGCCTGAAGTATTGATATCGAGACGCCCAACCGAAATCCAGCGGCCGACTTGCAACTTAGGTAATTGCGTAAAAACGACCGGCCGGCCTTCCGGATCTTGCCTTGTCACGACCTCACCGACCGGTTTGTGATAAATCAATACTCGGGTAGTTTGATGCGCAAATTTTTCCCAATGAACAACTCGGCCATTAAGCTGCAGATGATCGCCGTTTTGGATTCTATCACCGAGTTTCGCCTGCACGCCGTTAAGCCTGACTCGCCCCTCTTCTATCCAGCGTTCGATTTCGCGCCTCGACCCCATACCGCCGCGCGCCAAGATTTTTTGTATGCGTTCACCGGTTCCATCTTGGGGCTTGGTCAATGTTTTTTTCATCGCGACGGGAGCCTCTACTTCATTCTTCCGCACTTTGGACGAAGGTCTCGACTTCTGCTTTAAATTCGGTTTCCTGCCCTTGTTCTGTGACTTCTGGTCGGTTGTTTTCTTGCTGTTCACTCTGTTCCTGCATTAGTTGCTGATTACTGGCTACCGATAAATCCAATTCTTTGATTTCCTGTAATGTCGGAAGCTCATGCAAGGAAGATAAATCGAAATAGTCCAAAAATTGTTTAGTCGTACCATACAGCGCTGGGCGTCCCGGCACTTCTTTATGCGCAATAATCCTAATCCATTCGCGCTCGAGAAGCGTGCGAATGATATTCGAACTGACCGCAACACCGCGAATATCTTCGATATCGCCTCTCGTAACCGGCTGTCGGTAGGCAATAATCGCCAGCGTTTCCAACAAAGCTCTGGAATATCTAGGCGGTTTTTCCTCGAATAAGCGTCCGACCCAAAATGATAATTCCGGCTTAACCTGAAAACGATAACCGCTAGCGACTTTTTTCAAGGCTACAGGCCGCGTTGCGTAATCTTCTACAATTTCGTCAACGGCTTTTTGCAGCGTTTCGATTTCGGGCTGTTCGAGTTCGGGAAAAGTTTGCTGGAGTTGTTTGACCGTCATCGGTTTATCCGATGCGAATAATAGGGCTTCGACGATTCGTTTGATATCCACGAGAGTTGCTAGAAAGTTGCTTTTTTAAGACTACACGTATTGTTAAATTTTTTCTCGCGCAGATGCGAAAGGGCGTAGAGGTGGTTTTACGAATTCGGTAATTCAACCCCTTCTGCGGGACGAATTATTTACCCCGTCCCCAACGTTTCGGTTTGTCCCCAAATATCTTGGATTGCTTTAGCAGGGTCGAAACATTTAAGACGGGGTTGCAACCCATACGCATCAAGCTAAAAACGGCCACCCCATATCTCGCTCTTTCCTAAGCTCCAGCTTGGGAAAGACACTCCGGAAGCTCCAGCTTCATGAGACCGACACAAGCTCCGCACATTCTTAATCAACCCCGACCTTCTCGTTCAATCTTCTTTGTTTGTCGGGAAGCTAGAGCTTCCTGATCAGGTTACCCAAGCTGGAGCTTGGGTAACAGCAAAATTCCTCTGCGCCTTTGCGCGAGAATCTTATTAAAACTTAAGCACTTGCAGCAACCGCTCTGACCACGATTTCGGTCAAAGGTTCGTGTTGAATGATTTCAATCAAGCCTTCTTTACTGAGCTCGAGAATGGCCAAAAAAGTCACGACGACGCCATGGCGTCCTTCTTGAGTCAGAAACAATCGATTGAAAATGACCCCTTCCCCACCTTTGAGCCTCTCCAGGACGCTCGACATGCGCTCCCGAACCGATAAAGGCTCCTGAACAATGTGATGATGGCTTAATTGGTCGGCGCGCTTTAATACGTCTTGCAAAGCCAATAACATTTCTCGCAATTGAATATCAGGTAACGGGCGCTCGATTTCAATCATCGATACGTCGGCCTTGGCAATGAACAGATCCCGCTCCAACCTCGACATGCCATCGATGTCCTCGGCCGCCTTTTTAATGACCTCATATTCCTGCAATCTTCGGATCAATAAGGCTCTCGGGTCTTCATCATCCTCTTCTTCGGCGACCTGCCTAGGCAGTAACATGCGCGATTTAATTTCGGCCAACAGTGCCGCCATGACTAGATATTCGGCGGCCAATTCGAGCCTAAGCTCGGTCATCATATCGATGTAACCGATGTATTGCCGAGTAATCTGCGCGATCGGAATATTCAGAATATCGAGATTCTGCCTCCGGATCAGATAGAGCAACAAATCCAGCGGTCCTTCAAAGGTATCGAGAAAGACACGCAATGCATCGGGCGGTATGTAAAGATCCTCGGGGAATTCCATGAACGGCGCGCCCTGAACAATAGCCAAGACTTTCTCAACCGGGGCCAAAACATCCGCTTGCGCTACTTGCATCGTCAATAGATCACCTTAACCGAAAACCGATCAAAACCCTCATCCCAACCCAGCTAATGAAAAAAACATATTTTGCGCCAAAAACATCGGATAACCCAGTATGACATTCAATGTACCGGTGAATAACATCAGCAATAATATCAAAAAACCGTAACGCTCTAATTTGTTGTATTGCCAAGCCCATCGGTTCGGCAAAATGCCGGATACGACGCGACTGCCATCCAAAGGCGGTATAGGTATCAGATTAATCAGTGCCAGTACCAGATTGATCGATATCCCCGCAATACCCCAATAGATCATCGGCAGTGTCATGAAATCGACATTGATCATGACGCCCACTCGAGCGATCAACGCCCACCCCACAGCCATCAGTAAATTCGATACCGGACCCGCCAATGCGACGATGGCCATATCCTGCCGCGGATTCTTGAAATTTCGCGCATCGACGGGTACCGGCTTGGCCCAGCCGAATATAAAACCGGTTCCGGTCAATAACAATATGCCGGGCAGAAGAATCGTACCGACCGGGTCGATGTGTTTCAAAGGGTTCAAGGTCAATCGACCGAGCATTTTAGCGGTATTGTCGCCGTATTTTTTGGCGACCCAACCGTGAGCGGTTTCATGCACGGTAATCGCGAAAATCACCGGAATAACCCATACGATAATACGCTGGATCAAAGACAATTCGTTCATCATAGAGGGATTTCTCGGTTAGTCCAACATCGGTGCTTGGCCTTTTCCTTGCCTGATAATTTCGAGATTTTTTCCCGAACATTCAATAATTGTAGTCGGTTCGTCCGGCACGATACCGGCATCGATTACGAGATCGAGTTCATGCTCGAGCCGATCGCGAATTTCATAGGGATCGGTTAGAGCCGACGACTCGCCCGGCAAGACCAGCGTCGAGCTGAACAACGGCTCTCCAATAGTCTCCACTAGTAATGAGGCGATCGCGTGATCAGGCACCCGAATGCCTATGGTTTTTTTCTTAGGATGCTGCAAGCGGCGCGGCACTTCTCGCGTAGCATTCAGGATAAAAGTGAACGGCCCTGGCGTCAATGCCTTGATCAACCGATAGGCGTCGTTATCGATTTTGGCAAAATTCGACACCTGCGTTAGATCCTGACAGATCAAGGTAAAATTGTGTTTATCGTCCAATTGCCTAATTCTACGAATTTTGTCCAGCGCCTGCTTATCGTCCATTTGACAGGCAATCGCATAGGACGAGTCGTTCGGATAGGCAATCACTCCACCATGCTGCAAGATCTCGACTGCTCGATTGATTAACCGTTGCTGCGGATTCTCGGGATGAATTTGAAAAAATTGCGCCATAGTATGCGTGCTTGAAATAAATTCGGCCATTATACCCGATTATCGCTCCGATTCTTTTTTTGCGACTTTATCGCGCAAATATACCGGCATTGCCTGTTCGACCGGTACGGCTTGATTCAAGTTGAAACTTCGCGCGCCGAGCAGTGCTATCGCCGAAGCTTTCGGCAAAGGCGTGTCGTCGACGCCGGCAAGCCAAGCATTCAAGCGCTCGTCCAATGCTTCACGGTAGGTTTTCCAGCCGCTGCCGATACCGTAGCCTTTTATTTCGGGGAAGTCGACGTTTTCAGCGGACCCTACCGACTCGGAGCCGAGCAATTCGGCAAACCCTTGGTCGTTTTTACGGTAAACACCCCAAAACACCTCGCCCATACGTGCATCCATACAGGCAAAAACCACGTCCCGGTCCGCGTGTTCAAAATAATTCTGAGCCAAGGCCGCCAGCGTCGAAACCGGCGCGACAGGCAAGTCTAATCCTAATGCGATACCTTGAATCACGCCGGTCGCAATTCTGACGCCGGTAAAAGACCCGGGGCCCCGGCCGAACGCGAGTCCATCCAAATCCTGAGGCACGAGCCCCGCCTCGGCCATCAGTGAATCGATCATCGGTAAGATCAATTGCGTATGCGTTCGCGGCGCCAGTTCGAAGCGCTCCAAGATTTCGCCATCGATATATAAGGCGGCCGAACAAGCTTCGGTCGCGGTATCCACTGCCAATAACTTCATGCATTTCGCTCGTTGTGACTATTCTGAGTAAATTAGAGAGAGCGTAGGCTATCGATTTATAAGGCTGTCTGCAACAGGACGTTGCAACCAGAGCTTACAGGGAGGTATTCACGCTCCCTTAAGAAATAGAAGCACACAAATTCGCCGAACGTTACTGCTCGTTTTGAAAAAAGGCCCGAACATCCTCGATATCGCGGGTTCGCCGCATTGGCGGTACGCTGTCGAGAAACATTTGTCCATAGGCGCGTTTTAACAGCCTTGGATCGCAGACCAGCAAGACCCCGCGATCGCTGACATCGCGAATCAAGCGGCCGACGCCTTGCCTCAATGCGATCACCGCGGCCGGAATCTGGTATTCAAAAAAGGGATTCAAACCTTGCCGCTCCATCGCGCCGAGTCGAGCCTTCAAGACCGGGTCGCTCGGCGAGGCGAACGGCAACTTATCAATAATCACGCACGACAAAGCCTCGCCGCGCACATCGACGCCCTCCCAAAAACTAGCCGTGCCCAGTAAAATGGCATTACCGGCCCGTTTGAATTCATCCAACAAAATTGCTTTCGGCCGACTGCCCTGCACCAGCAACGGATATTTGATTTTTTGTCTCAATAGCAATTCCGCCTCTTTCAAGGCGCGATGACTCGTAAACAGAAAAAACGCCCGCCCCCGGCTCGCTTCGAGCACCGGCAACGCAAATTCGACAATCGTCCTGGTAAAGTTCGGATCGGCCGGTTTCGGCAACCCTTTCGGATGATAAAACAGCGACTGCTCGGCGTAATCGAACGGGCTTTCCCAACTGACGCCCTCGGCATTCGCAAGCCCCAAACTTTTCGCGAAATGCTCGAATTTATTTGCAACACTCAGCGTCGCCGAGGTAAACACCCAGGTCGCCTTGTGCTGTTGCATAAAGGCACGGAATTCAGAGGCAATGTCGATAGGCGTTCGACTGAGCGTGAAGGTCTTTTTATGGGTTTCGTACCAGCGTATCCATTTGCCGTCGTTCTCTTCGAGAATGGCCCGTAGTTGGTGCCCTAGCTCTTCTGCGCGTTTGAAACAAGATTCCAACCCCTTAGTCTTGACCGACGCCAATTCCAATTGCACGGTCAAACGTTGAAGTTGTTCCTGCAATTCGGAAAGGCCCGAAGAAATTTTCGGATGGGTCTCGATTTCGCGCCACTCGCCTCTTTTTAGCTCAATGCCGAATGCCAAGCGCAAATCCTTGATCTGGTGTTCCAGATCGTCGCAGGCGGTACGTAACTCGGGTAGATCGGTCGCATCCTTGAAATATTCAACCAAAGCATCCTTCGCCAAATCGCTCAATTGCCGGGCGCCGACGGTAATACCCAAAAAGTTAGAGGCGGTATCGGCCAATTGATGCGCTTCATCGATGATTACGATTTCGGCATCGGGCAACAACTCGCCGAAGCCGATTTCGCGAATCGACCAATCCGCGCACAGTAAATGATGATTGATGACCAGCACATCGGCTTCCTGGGCTTTTTTACGCGCCTTGACCAGAAAACACTTCTCATAATCGGGACACTCCTGACCGAGACAATTATCGGCGGTCGAGGTCGCCTGAAACCATACCGGGTCGCTTTCCGGGACGTCCGGCATTTCTGCGACATCGCCCGATTTCGTTCGGTTGGACCATGATTTGATTTTAGTCAACGAAGCCGCATCGTCCCTACTGAAACCCAAGGTCGAGTTGAGTGCGTTGCCGAGCCGATAAATACACAGATAATTGCTACGACCTTTCAGCAAAGCGGCCGCAAAGGGCACGCTCATCGCTTTGCGAATGACGGGAATGTCGTTGTTGAACAATTGATCCTGGAGATTTTTGGTGCCGGTCGATACGATCGCCTT
The DNA here is from genome assembly GCF_050611805.1 of Methylotuvimicrobium sp. Lineage (NCBI taxonomy): Bacteria > Pseudomonadati > Pseudomonadota > Gammaproteobacteria > Methylococcales > Methylococcaceae > Methylotuvimicrobium > Methylotuvimicrobium sp. The sequence goes on along the minus strand of NZ_JBNGHF010000009.1, from coordinate 8,987 downwards.
GCGTCCCGATAGTATCGCAGGCACTAGATAAGCAAACGTTTTCCCGGTACCGGTCCCGGCTTCGGCGATCAAATGACGCTCGTGCTCGATCGCATCCCGAACCGCACAAGCCATTTCAACCTGCGCCGCACGCGGCAGATAACCGGGAATAACTTTCGATAGTGGCCCGTCGCCGGCAAAAAACGCTTCCAATTCGTTCACAAGATCGTTTTATTGTTCAAGTTTGCCGAGTCTAATTTCGATATCCTTGATTTTTTTGAGCAATCCCGGCAATTTGGTCAATGCAGCCAACTCTTTCCAAGCGACTTTTCTATCTTTCGCGGGACTGCCGAAAACCTGCGTAGCCGGCGCAATATCGTTCGATACGCCGGAACGCGCCATCACGACAGCATGATGGCCGATTTTGACATGGTCGGCAATACCAGCGCTGCCGGCCAGAATCGCATTGTCTTCGATCGTGCAAGAACCCGAAATACCGGTTTGCCCGCAAATGATCACATTATTACCGATCGTGTTGTTATGGCCGATTTGCACCAGATTATCGATCTTCGACCCTGAACCGATCACGGTAGAGCCTAATGTGCCCCGGTCGATGCAGGTATTCGCGCCGATTTCGACATCGTCCTCGATAATGATATTGCCGACATGCGGCACTTTGATCTGTTGCTCATTGCGTTGCTTATAACCGAAACCGTCCGCGCCGATCACAGCGCCGGCGTGAATTACGACATTGTTACCGATACGACTATGATCGTAAATCACGGCATTCGGATGAATACGACAATTAACTCCCAATATGACGTCATTGCCGATATAGGCGCCATTAAGAATCTCGCAACCCTCGCCGATCAAACAACCTTCGCCGACACTTACGAACGGCGCAATATAGACGTTATGAGCGATCATTGCCGAATCGGCTATACAGGCACGCTCCGAAATTTGTTTAGGAAACTCCAATGACGGGTAAAGCAGGTGAATCGCTTTGATGAAACTAATCTCGGGATCTTTGCAAATCAACAGCGCCATTTGCTCCGGCGGATTTTCGTAACGCGTTTCTGGTTTGATCAAACAAGCAGACGCCCGGGAATTGGACAAATATTGTGCATATTTGGGATCATTTAATATGGTGATTTGCCCAGCGGCGGCCGACTTGATATCGGCCGCCGAAGTAATCGAACAATGCTTGTCTCCGCCGACAATTTCCGCATCACATTGCCTGGCCAGCTCTTCTAGGATTAATGTCATAAATAAATGATTAATTGAATAATAAATTTAAGGCTTTTCGCGTTTGATGTTCGGATTATAACCGAATAGTGAATAGTGAACAGTGAGAAGTGAGCGGCGAGTGTTGCGCAGTATGTATTCCGTATGCAGCGCCAGCGGAATACGGGGTATTCGTGGCTTCGCCCATCTCGGATTGCGCTGCGCTCCATCCGGGCTACGCTGCTTTTCACCTTTCACCTTTCACCTTTTCCCCTTAAATAAATATTTTCATTCTGTGTTTGACGTTATTTTAGGTTAGAATAGCCAGTTTTTTGAAACTGGATGAGAAAAAGATTACGCCGGAACTTTCGGATTCTCATCAGTACCCGGCTTCGGCTTGCTGCGATATCCGAATTCCAGCCATTCGTTGCAGGGAAAAGCCTACTTTCAGGACAATATCTTGGGAGTCCGTCGAAAAAAATTTTTAATGCCTTAACCTTTAGAGTAACAACATGACAGACCTATCGCATTACAGAAACATCGGCATCTTCGCTCACGTCGATGCTGGAAAAACCACGACTACCGAGCGTATCTTAAAACTCACCGGAAAAATCCATAAACTAGGCGAAGTTCACGAAGGCGAATCGACCATGGACTTCATGGATCAAGAAGCCGAACGCGGCATCACGATTCAATCCGCGGCAACCACTTGTTTCTGGAAAGACCACCGTTTCAACATCATCGATACGCCCGGTCACGTTGACTTCACGATTGAAGTTTACCGCTCGTTGAAGGTTCTCGACGGCGGCGTCGGCGTTTTCTGCGGCTCCGGCGGCGTGGAGCCTCAATCGGAAACCAACTGGCGTTATGCGAACGACTCTAAGGTTGCCCGTGTCATTTATGTGAACAAACTAGACCGTATCGGCGCCGACTTCTACCGCGTCGTTAAACAAGTCGAAAACGTGCTGGGCGCAAATCCTATCGTCATGACACTACCGATCGGCACAGAAGACCAGTTTGTCGGCGTTGTCGACCTATTGACCGAAAAAGCTTGGGTCTGGGATAACTCCGGCGATCCGATGAATTACGAAATTCAAGACATTCCTGCCGACATGCTCGAAGACGTCAAACAATGGCGTGCGGAATTGATCGAAAAAGCGGTCGAGCAAGACGATGACGTCATGGAAAAATATCTGGAAGGCGAAGAACCCGATATCGATACTTTGAAACGCTGTATCCGTAAAGGTACGATCAATCTGAGCCTGTTCCCGACTTATTGCGGTTCGTCATTCAAAAATAAAGGCGTGCAATTGGTTCTGGATGCGGTTGTCGACTATTTACCAAGCCCTACCGAAGTCAACCCCCAACCTGAAGTTGACCTGGAAGGCAACGAAACCGGTAATTTTGCTATCGTCGATCCAAACCGTCCTCTGCGTGCACTGGCGTTCAAAATCATGGACGACCGTTACGGCGCATTGACCTTCATTCGCATTTATTCAGGTCAATTGGGGAAAGGCACGACCGTACTGAACACCTTTACCGGTAAAACCGAGCGTATCGGACGTATCGTCGAAATGCACGCCGATTCGCGCGAAGAAGTTGAATCTGCCCAAGCCGGCGATATCGTCGCGGTATTGGGCATGAAAAACGTTCAAACCGGACATACTTTGTGCGACCCGAAAGATCCGGCTACATTAGAGCCGATGGTATTCCCCGACCCGGTTATCTCAATGGCGGTCGCACCGAAAGACAAAGGTGCGTCCGAAAAATTGGGCGTTGCGCTGGGCAAAATGATCCAAGAAGATCCGTCTTTCCGCGTCGAAACCGATATCGACAGCGGCGAAACGATCCTGAAAGGCATGGGCGAACTGCATCTCGATATCAAGGTTGACATTCTGCGCAGAACGCACGGCGTCGATGTCATCGTCGGCAAACCGCAAGTGGCCTACCGAGAAACCATCACACAACGCGTCGAAGACAGCTACACGCATAAAAAGCAATCGGGCGGTTCCGGTCAATACGGGAAAATCGATTATTTTATCGAACCGGGCGAACCGGGCAGCGGCTTCGTTTTCGAATCGAAAGTTGTCGGCGGTAACGTACCGAAAGAATACTGGCCTGCTATTCAAAAAGGTTTTGAATTGAGCATGGTCAAAGGCGTACTGGCCGGTTACCCTTGCTTGGACTTTAAAGTCACACTGGTCGACGGCGCCTTCCATGCAGTTGACTCATCGGCAATTGCGTTCGAAATCGCCGCAAAAGCCGCTTATCGTCAATCGATTCCGAAAGCCGGACCGCAATTAATCGAGCCGATCATGAAAATCGACGTATTCACACCGGAAGATCATGTCGGTGACGTGATCGGCGACTTGAACCGCCGCCGCGGTATGATCAAATCTCAAGAAGCCGGCGTAACAGGCGTTCGCATCAAGGCCGAAGCGCCGTTAAGCGAAATGTTTGGTTATATCGGCGACTTGCGTACGATGACTTCAGGTCGCGGACAATTCTCGATGGAATTCTCGCATTATCTGCCGTGCCCGAAAAATGTAGCGGACGAAGTCATTAAGGAAACTTTAGAGCGCAACGCGAAAAAGTAAATATCCTTTATTTTAATGATTGCCGGACGAGTCATTCGTCCGGCAATTTATTTTTACCCTCCTCTCCTTATCGCATTCATGTCCGGCAGCTTCAGCCGATAATCTTTTGCTCTTCCATCAGAATATTAGTAAGCTCGGCATCATCCCTCTATCAGGAACACAGCCGTGGCTCATTCATCCTATCGCGAACGCCTGCTTGCACTTTCCGACCGTCTCATTCAAATTCAAAAACCCATTCAAATCCTCGATTCAATTAAATGGCCGCGCAATTTTCGCGAGCAATTTTTCGCCGGCGACTCTCAATTTCTCCCGCCCGCCGACCGTGAGTTCTATCAACATCAAGCGCTAAGCTTCGACGCAGTGAGCGTATACGCCGCGCTGAAGGACTTAAGTCGAGACATTACTAAAAACTTGGGACACAACGATTCGCTCGGCTCGATTCTGCAAGATACGGTTAGTCAATACATGCGCGTGATCGATTTATTACATAGCCGCGGCACTCCCGATTTTTTAATCCATAGCCATGCACTTTACGGTTCGGCGCGAGATCATTTACTCGGCGACAATAAAACCCTTTTGGAACTCGGTGAACGATTATGCGCCATTTTTTCGTTGCCCGGGGCCAAACATCTTAACCGCGCTCACCCGAAAGAAATAAATGCCGAAACCGCAGTACTGTCGCTGAGGCAACGCCTATCAAGCCATTTCGACGACGGCGCATTGAGCGTCGTTTTGAGTGATGGCATCGTTTCCGATGCCTCGGCCGGAGGAGACAAAATCAAGATTAATAATAATGCTTGGTTTTCCGAGCTCGATTTGAAAGTCTTGGAGGTGCATGAAGGCTGGGTGCATGTCGGAACCACATTAAACGGAAGATTGCAACCTTGGGCCACCTGGCTTAGCGTCGGTTCGCCGCGCATCACCGCGACACAAGAAGGTTTGGCCGTTTTGATCGAAACCCTAACGTTCAGCTCTTTTCCCGATCGCGCCCGACGCATCAGCGACCGAGTCATTGCGATCGACCTAGCCGAACAAGGCGCCGATTTCATTGAAGTTTACCGTTACTTCCTGGAGCGGGATGTAAGCCCTCATGACAGTTACACGATCGCTCAGCGAGTTTTTCGCGGCGGCATGGTCGAAGGTGGCGCTTGTTTCACAAAAGACCTATCCTATGTTCGAGGCTTTATCGAATTAGTCAATTTCATCCGTAGCGCAACGCTGGAAGGCTTGCCGGAACTGTTGCCAATGCTGTTCGCCGGCAAGGTCACGCTGGACGACATCCCTATCATTTATGAACACTACTTAGATGGCTTAATTGCAGGGCCAAAGTACCTGCCACCCATGTTTAGGGATCTAAACGGTCTTTATGTCTGGTTCGGTTTTGCCTCGGGCATCGCGCAAATCAACATCGAAAATGTACAGGCTCATTTCAATCAGCTATTTCAAAATCTACCCAGAACGCCGGATCAAGCGTCTGAAGATACCGAAATCGATTAATACGAAACATCACACCTAAACTCCATAATCTATTGGGTAAGATCAAGCGCTGGATTAACGCCATTCATAGGTTAACAAAGGGTATATAATACTTCGGCGCTTCTGCGGTTAGATGCTTTTCTTTTAGAATTATCAGAAATCGATGCATTGATGCATTGATGCAAAATCGGAATAAAATGCAGCTAATTTTCCTTGGTTTGTAATTCGTAATACTATAGCGCTTTAAATTTACTTTTCCCGGAGATTTTTCATGCACAACAGGCGTCCGCTGTCACTACTATTTTTCTTGTTTTGTTTGGTCACGACTTTGTACCCGCCTAATGCCGCAGCCAACCTGACCCCGCCTCAACAAATCATCCAAAACAGCTCGGATAGAATTCAACAGACCCTCAGTCAGCCGCTTTATCGCAACGATTTTGCCAGAGCCACGCAATTTGTCGATGGCGTAGTCGGCGATTTCGTAGACATGGAGAGAGTCGCGATTTTGGTTTTAGGTCGGCATATCCGTCAAGCCACTCCAACTCAAAGACAACAATTTATAAAAGAATTCAGAACATTACTGGTACGAACTTATACTAAGGCATTTCAAGAATATACTGACTGGCAGATTACTTTCGCACCCCAGATCAGCGGTGAAGATCCAACCAGAACCATTGTCCGAACCATCGTCGATCAACCGGGCCAGCAACCTATAAACATTAACTATCGCATGATGAAAAACAGAAGTGGCGAATGGAAAGTTTTCGATATCCTGATCGAGGGTGTCAGTCTCGTCACTAACTACCGATCGACTTTCAATCGAGAAATTACCCAAACGGGATCTATCGATGGCGTTATCAAGATGTTGGTCGATCGTAACAGACGCTAAGTCCACTTAAGTAATGAGCCGATCGAGAGCCAAGCGAATCCAACGCCCTCTCTTTTCGGTCTTTACTGTCGCTCTGAAAAACAAAAAATAATGCCATGCAACTTGCAATCACCGTACTTGGAAAACGTCAGTCTCAATATATCGAACCTATCCTAGCCGCCGTTAGCCGGTGTAAGTGTAGTATCGCTGAAATACGGTCGACCGACTTGACTGAATCTACAGCAGCCTATATGTTAATCGAAGGTAATTGGAACCATATTGCCAAACTCGAAAATCTACTCGAAACGCTGCAAAAACAACTAAAAATTCACATTCATAAAGCACGACAAGAAAAATCGGGGACACCCAAACCCGGCCTGCCCTATACTCTCGAAGCGATGAGTCTGGATCAAAACGATATCATCCTGTCTATCGTAACCTTTCTTGTGGAACGTGACATTGCAATAGAGGAAATCAAAGCCTACCGCTACCCCGCTGCCTATATTCAAACACCGGTTTTTTCGACACAGCTCATCATTATCATTCCATCGGAACAACGTTTGTTGCAACTTCGCGAGGATTTCCTCGATTTTTGCGATCAGCTGAATCTCGATGCCATTCTCGAACCCATTAAACGCTAACTGATTATTATGACAACGCTTAGCATAGGCACCGCCGTGCCCGATTTCGAAGCCGCCTCAACCGGCGATAAAACCATAACGCTTTCCGACTTTTTAGGAAAAAATGTTGTTATCTACTTTTATCCAAAAGATAACACGCCCGGATGTACGCAGGAAGGCATAGCCTTCCGCGACCATATTGACGAATTTAACGCATTTAATACCGTTATTCTCGGCGTTTCACGAGATTCGGTTAAAGTTCACGAAGGTTTCAAGTGCAAACAGGCATTCCCGTTCGACTTGCTGTCCGATCAAGATGAAACCCTGTGCAACTTGTTTGGCGTAATCAAGATGAAGAACATGTACGGCAAGCAAGTCCGAGGCATCGAACGCAGCACTTTTTTGATCGATGAGCAAGGCATCCTAAGACATGAGTGGCGCGGCGTAAAAGTCAAAAACCATGCCGCCGAAGTCCTGCAAGAACTCAAGATCTTGACACAATAATATAATCATCGCATCAAATTCGGTTTTTTTCTTGCACCCTCCCCCCTCCCGAGGGAACGAATGCGCCGAAACTTGAAGTGCGAAAGGTATAATTAATGAATATTCAAAACTCACCAAAACTCAAATTGTTCGTACTAGACACTAACGTGCTGATGCACGATCCCGCCGCGATTTTCCGTTTTCAGGAACACAACATATTTATTCCGATGGTCGTTCTCGAAGAACTCGATCATAGTAAAAGAGGACTATCAGAAGTCGCCCGAAACGTCCGTCAGGTCAGCCGTTTTTTGGACGAACTGATTCAAGGCGCTACGTCCGAATCGATTGAAGAAGGTTTTCCTCTCTCGCGTATCGAACACGCCCCCGATAGCGACATACAGTTCGGACGTCTTTATTTCCAGACTCGCCAACTCACTTCAATGCTTCCCGACTCGATGCCTGGCCATATTGCCGACAATTCGATTCTGGTCGTCGTGCTGGCTTTAACGCAAAAATACCCCGATACCAATATCACCCTAGTGTCGAAAGACATCAATATGCGCATCAAGGCGGCGGCACTCGGATTACATGCCGAGGATTACCATAACGACCAAACACTTGACGATATCGAACTACTGTATCGAGGGTCGGCCGCCCTCGAGTCGGATTTCTGGGATATCCATGGCAGTAAGATGGAATCTTGGCAGGAAAACGACCGAACATTTTACAAACTGCAAGGACCTCTCGTTAGCGAATGGTATCCGAATCAGTATTTATATATGGATAACAACAGCGACTTCGAAGCCATCGTCAGAAGCTGCGACGGTAAAAGCGCTGTACTCGAACTGGCGCACGACTACCGAACGCCTCATAACAATGTATGGGGAATCACAGCCAAAAACCGCGAACAGAATTTTGCGCTCAACGTGCTGCTCGACCCGGAGATCGACTTCGTAACGCTTTTAGGCACTGCTGGCACCGGTAAAACCCTATTAGCATTGGCAGCCGGTCTCGAATTAACCCTAGAAGAAAAAATCTACAACGAAATCATCATGACCCGGGAAACCATTCCGGTCGGAGAAGACATCGGCTTTTTGCCCGGCACCGAAGAAGAAAAAATGGCGCCGTGGATGGGGGCTTTAATGGACAATCTGGAACTATTAGGTAGTCGTTCGGGACACAACGAATGGCAACAAGGCGCGACCAGCAACCTTGTTATGAACCGGATCAAAATTAGATCGCTCAACTTCATGCGCGGCCGCACCTTTCTAAACCGTTACTTGATCATCGACGAAGCGCAAAATCTGACTTCCAAACAAATGAAAACATTGATCACCCGAGCCGGCCCGGGGACTAAAATCATTTGTATCGGTAACCTAGGTCAAATCGATACACCCTATTTGACGGCCACCACATCGGGGCTCACTTATATTGTCGACCGTTTCAAGACCTGGCCGCATGCCGCGCACATCACCTTGAAACAAGGCGAAAGATCCCGTCTAGCCGATTATGCATCGGAGATTCTATAAGCCTAACGATCTTAAATATGCATGACGGGCTTTGCAATGGCTATGTTCGCGTTAATAGTTGATACTTTTGAACTTAAAGCCAACATGAAACCCAAGGATACAACTCTGAATAACTTTCCTTTATTCAATATCGCGCTAATGGTTGTAAGGAGGGTACGGTTGCTCGATTGACAGGTGTCGGCGGCAGGGCAGATTTTTGCTCCTGCAAAAT